>NZ_LZIZ01000053.1:0-592 GCF_001666915.1 Mycobacterium sp. E3339
CGCCGCAGCACCAGGCGACGATCGACGCGCTCAAGAAGCTCGACTTCGCCGACAGCACGGCGACCGGGCAGGCCATCTTCACCGCCCTGCACGCGGTCAGCGCCACCGCCATCACCGGTGGCGACACGCCGCCGCCGGCCCGCATCGTGCTGGAGTCGGACGGCGCCGAGAATGTGCCGCTGGATCCCAACGCCCCGCAGGGGGCGTTCACCGCGGCCCGGGCCGCCAAGGCCGAGGGCGTGCAGATCTCGACGATTTCGTTCGGCACCAAGACCGGCGAGATCGAGATGGACGGGCAGCGGGTCGCGGTGCCGGTCTCGACGGACCAGATGAAGATGATCGCCAAGCTCTCCGGCGGGCAGTCCTACACCGCCGGCACCGTCGACGAGCTGTCCAAGAGCTACAACGCCATCGAGAAGGACATCGGCTACCGCACCGTGCCGGGTCCCGGCAGTGCCGGGTGGTTGCGCCTGGGCGTGCTCACCGCCCTGATCGCGACGGCGCTGGCGCTGCTGATCAACCGGCGACTGCCGGTCTGATCGCTCAGGAGGGCAGCCGGCGGTTCAGGAACAGGCCGGCCAGGACGGCGCCG
>NZ_LZIZ01000054.1:0-650 GCF_001666915.1 Mycobacterium sp. E3339
GCACCGCAGGTGCCCGCCTCGACGGTGCCCATAGCGACCTCCAGCGTCCGGTTCGTCACCGCGCGGTCGAAATACTCGCGGACCTCCTGCACCTCGACGCCGAGCGCGTCGGCGACCAACCGGATCTGGCCCTGCCATTCGCCCGCGATCGCACCCGGGAAGCCGATCCAGGGCTGGTAGTTGAGCGGACGACCGAAACCCAGCGCGTCGCTCATGATGTCGGGGACGCCGTAGTCGTCGTACAGGCCGATCTCGAACGCGTGAATCTTCTCGATGGACGATGACTGGGTGGACAACACCAGCGGCAGGTAATCGGCGGCGAACCCCGGCTCGATCCCCGACGCGTACAACGACACCTGGCCCTGCTTGGCCGCGGCGACCAGCTGGTCGCGCCACTCGGCGGGTTCGTAGGCGTGCGGGTTGACCAGGCGGGTGGTGCTGGTCGTGACGACGTTGATGCCGGACTCGAGCAGCCTGACGTAATCCGGGATGGCCAGCGCGTCGCGCTCCGGGCCGCTGGCGGCGTAGATGACGCAATCGGGTTTCAGCGCGATCAGCGCGTCGGCGTCGGTGGTGGCCGTGATGCCGATCGGCTCGCCGTTCGCGAGCTCGCCGGCGTCCTTGCCGTCCTTCTCCGGCGAGTGCACCCA
>NZ_LZIZ01000055.1:0-812 GCF_001666915.1 Mycobacterium sp. E3339
ACCCCGACCCCACCACCGCGCCCACCTTCGACGCCCAACACTGGGCCACCAACATGCGCAACCCCGTCCACTTCCAACAGGCCATCACCCACGCCGGCACCACGCACCACACCTTCATCGAAATCAGCCCCCACCCCCTCCTCACCCAAGCCATCCTCGACACCCTGCGGGCAGAAGCGACTCCGCGCGCCGAGTACCTGAGCATCGGCACCTTGCAACGCGATACGGATGACACGGTCACCTTCCGCACCAACCTGTACGCGGCCGGGGCGGCACCGCAGACCCCGCACCCGCCCGAACCGCATCCGCAGATCCCCACCACCCCGTGGCACCACACCCGCCACTGGGTCGAGGCCGCGAGCCCGCAGACGCCGGGATCTGCGCCCACCAAAGGGTTTGCCCCACAATCACATCCAGCGGACGGCCCCCTCGACGAGTGGTCGGCCCGGCTGGCATGGCCGGCGCGGCCGCTGCCCCCGGCCGACCCGGGTGCCCGCACCGAGAGCGGCCGGTGGCTGGTGATCGCCGACACCGACCTGGCCGCCGAACTGAGCCGCGTCGCCGAGGTGCAGGCCGCCGACGCGGACCCGAGCGCCCTTGGTCAGGCGCTCGGCGAGGTCGATTACGTGCTGTACGCGCCCCCGGCCCCCGACGATCCGCTCGACGTCGGGGATGCCTACCAGCTGTTTCATCAGGTCCGTCGGATCGCCGCGGCGATGGCCGCCGCGGGGTCGTCGGCCAAGTTGTTCATCGTCACCCGCAACGCCCAACCCATCACCGAGGGCGACCGCGCCAACCCCAGCCACGGAGCG
>NZ_LZIZ01000056.1:0-6790 GCF_001666915.1 Mycobacterium sp. E3339
GCGGCGCTGGCCCGTTCTTCAGCGAAGCCCGTTGATCGCGAATGTTTCCACGTAGCGCCGGACAGTATCCGGCTTGGACATGTCGAACGTCTGAGCCTCGTTGACGGTCGAGAACGACCAGATGATTCTCGCCAGCCATTCGCTGGCCGCACTGACGTCGACGCCGGTGCCCACCTCGCCGCGCTCGCGCGCGGCCCGCACATAGGGTTCGAGAAACTGCGTGGTTCGCCGGACCGCGGTGTCACCGTCGGAGATCATGTGCCGCATCAGCTCGGCATCGTCGGCCATCAAACGGTTCCGTGTGCGATGGTCCAGCAAGATTCTGGCATGGGTTTCCGCCATCGCTCCGACCTGCTCGGCCAGCGTTGATTTCTTGGCCATCGCCGCGGCGACTTCGCGGTAGAAGCCTTGTGCGCCATGCTCGATGGCGGCTTGGATGAGGACATCGCGATCGACGAAGTATCGATAGATGGTGCCTCGCGAGACCTTCGCCATGCGCGCCACGTCCTGCACACTCGTGCGCTGGATGCCCAGCTGAGCAAAGCATTCGTTTGCCGCGTCGAGGATCTGGTCACGGCGGTCGACCTCGGCGCCGACCGCCGATTCGCTGGTGACCGGATCAGTCAACATCTCACTCCTACGTGGCCGAGGGCAGTGGTTTCAGCAGTTCATGCTACGCGAGGTGCGCCGTTGCGCTCGGGAGCCCGCACCGGCCTGCTAGTACGGCCGTGTCCCTGTGTGTGCCCGTCCAGCCGCATGAGTGCAAGCCCACTAGGCAGCGGCGGCGGCGGTCTGCAATTATTGGATGATTGAACGGTTGGTGTTCTATTGTTACATCGCAGCAAGGAGTGGTCTTGTCTCGTCTGGAGGACAGATACGCGCTGGTTACCGGCGGGGCTCAGGGGTTGGGAGGGGCCATCGCCGAGGAGTTGGCCAGCCTGGGCGCTCACGTTTCGATCGTCGATCTGAACGGGGAGAAGGGCCTCGAGCGCGTCGAGCGCATACGTGGCAATTCCGGGCGGGCCGCCTTCATCAGGGCCAACGTCGCCCACCGCGATGCCATTGAAGCCGCCGTCCAGGAGGCGGCGGAAACCGGGGGCGGCCGCATCGACGTCTTGGTCAACGCGGCGCAGTTCTTCGCGATGCCAAAGGCTCTGGAACTGGTCACCGATAAGGATTGGGAGCTGTCCGAGGCCACGGGGCCCAAGGCGACATTCCGGTTCATGCAACTCTGCTTTCCGTTCCTCCGCGAGTCGGGGCGGGCGTCGGTGATCAACTTCGTGTCGGGCTCCGCACTCGCCGGCATCGCCTACACCGCTCCCTACTCGGCGGCGAAGGGCGCGGTGGCGGCGCTGACCAAGGTGGCCGCCAACGAGTGGGCTCGCCATCGCATCCGGGTCAACGCGGTCTGCCCGTTCGCCCTCACGGAGGCCCAGGAGAAGTTGATCGGCACCGAGTGGGACAACTACACGCGGACCGCCGCGGCCTCGCCCATGAAGCGCGGCGCCAGCCCCGTGGAGATCGCGCCCGCCGTGGCCTTCCTGGCGGGGGACGGCGCGGCATTCGTGACCGGCACGGTGCTCCACGTCGATGGGGGCATGACCGAACTGTCGACGGTGGATTATTCGCAATCGCCGGGAGTGTTTGGCTAGCAGTCGAATCGATCACAACGCATGACTCCCTTGCCAGACGCTCATCGGCCGGTTCCGGCGCTGACCGCACTGAGTCGGCCCTTCTGGACCGCCGGCGCCGACGGGGTGCTGCGCATGCAACGTTGCACCAACTGCGGGCGGCTGTGTCACCCGCCCGCGCTGCGATGCCCCGTTGACCGCGCGGCCATCGAGTATGTCGACCTCAGCGGCCGCGGGTTAGTCGAATCCTGGACGGTGAATCGGCACCAATGGTTTCCGGGTTTCACGCCGCCCTACCTGATCGCATTCGTCACTCCGGTCGAGGACAGGCGGGCCCGCCTGTTGACCAACCTGGTGAACGTTCATCCCGACGAGGTCACCCCGGACATGCCCGTGCGGGTCGTGTTCGACCGATGCGTAGACGGCGAAGACGAGGTGTTCATTCCATTGTTCGAGCCGGAGCGCTGGTGAAGAGCGCGGTAACCGACCGGGCGATCATCAGCGGCATCGGTCAGTCGGCAATCGGCCGCCGGTTGGGGCGTGATCCGCTGGAGCTGACCGCCGAGGCGTGTCTGGCAGCGGTTGCCGACGCGGGTCTGTCGCTGGCCGACGTCGACGGGCTCACAACCTATCCCGGGTCGTCGCAACCGGGCCTCGGGTTCTCCGGGGCGTCGCTGCGGGACATCCACGACGCGCTGGGAATCCAGCCGAACTGGGTCGCCGGGGGAGTCGAGTCCCCGGGGCAGCTGGGCGCGGTGGTGGACGCGATGCTCGCCGTGGCCGGCGGGCTTGCCAATCATGTCTTGTGTTGGCGCAGCATCTGGGAAGGCACCGCTCAGGGCGCCGGCCGGCGCAAGGGCTACGGGTCGGGCGGCGGGCGTCCCGCCGGAATGCTGGGCTGGCAGATGCCATTTGGTGTGACGGCGGCCAACCTGGCCGCGCTCCAGATCCGCGCGCGGATGTTGCGGTACGGCCTGACGCGGGAGCAGCTCGCATCGATAGCGATCACGCAGCGAGCCCACGCCGCGCGCAACCCCACGGCGATCTATCGCGAGCCGCTCGACCTGGACGCGTATTTGGGCGCGCGCATGGTGTCCGACCCGTTGTGCATGTTCGACTGCGACATCGCTTGTGACGGGGCGACCGCGTTCGTCGTCTCCCGCGCCGAGCACGTCGCCGCGCTGGATCACCCGGCCGTGGCCGTCGAGGCCCTCGACTGCGCCCACCACGACCGGTTCACCTGGGAGGGCGGGGAAGACATCACCCGCATCAGTTCGCGCTGGTCCACGATCTGGGAGCGCACCGATTTCACGATCGCCGATGTCGACGTGGCGTCCTTGTACGACGGGTTCAGCGTCTTCGTCCTCTGCTGGCTGGAGGACTTCGGCTTCTGCCCGGTCGGCGAATCCGGCGCGTGGGTCGCCGATCCGGGGCGCATCTCGCTGGGCGGGCACTTACCCATCAACACCGCCGGGGGGCAGCTATCCGGAGGACGTCTGCACGGCTTCGGGCATCTCCATGAGGCGTGCCTGCAGATCCGTGGCGAGGCCGCCGCGCGACAGGTCGACGGTGCGTCGCTCACCGCGGTTGGGGTGGGGGCGGCCAACAGCGGCACCACCGCAATGCTGCTGCGGCGGGCGTGAGCATGCCGTCGTGCACAATGATCACGCGACTCCGAGGAGGATACCCGTGGCCGAAGATTCGAAGGTGGGCTTCATCGGGCTGGGCAATCTGGGCGCGCCGATGGCCAAGCGGTTGGTCGACTGGCCCGGTGGCCTGATCGTCTTCGACGTCCGGCCCGATGCCACAACGTCGTTCGCCGATGCCGGTGTGCAGGTGGCCGACGACGTGGCTGAGGTGGCCGTCGCCGACATCATCAGTGTGATGGTGCTCAACGACGAGCAGGTGCGCGACGTGGTGGCGCGGCTCGCCCCGCGGGCCAAGCGCGGGACGGTCATCGCGATCCACTCGACGATCGACCACCGGACCGCGGTCGAACTGGCCGCGGAGCTGGAGCCCAACGGCATTCACGTCATCGATGCACCGGTCAGCGGTGGCGTGGAAGCGGTCAAAACGGGTGATCTGGCTGTCATGGTGGGTGCCGAACGCCAGGTCTACGAGAGCGTCAAGCCGGCGTTCAAGCAGTGGGCGTCTATGGTGGTTCACGCCGGAGAACCCGGCGCGGGGACCCGGATGAAGCTGGCGCGCAACATGTTGACTTTCACGTCCTTTGCGGCCGCCTGTGAAGCAATGAAGCTCGCCGAGCGGGCGGGTCTCGATGTGCAAGCCTTCAGTCGGGTCGTGCGCCACACCGATGCACACAGCGGCGGCACCGGAGCGATGATGTTCCGCGACGACATGAGCAAGCCGCTCGCCCCGGACCACTTCCTCTACCAACCCTTCCTGCACACCAGGGAACTGGGAGAAAAGGATCTCGGCCTGGCGCTGGGCCTTGGCGGGGAAGTGGGAGTGGACCTGCCGCTGGCGCAGATCGCTCTGCAGAATCTTGCCGAGGGGCTGGGCGTTCCCCACGCCGCGACCGATTCTGGTTGACCGGGAAGCATCGCGGACATCCGTGTGCCCGACCGATGTGCCAACTGAAATAGGCTCTGAGCTGCGACAACTCTGGTGCCCCCGGCAGGATTCGAACCTGCGACACCGGCTTTAGGAGAGCCGTGCTCTATCCCCTGAGCTACGAGGGCGGACCGCCTGAGCTTACCGGCCGCGTGCGCACCGACTGGCTCAGCGCAATTCCGCGATGACCTTCGCGAAGTTCTTGATGTGGTTGTCCTGCACGGTGACGGACGTGACCCCGTACTTCTCGCGGTAGAAGTTCAACCTGTCGGCCATCTCACGCGGCGTCCCGCTGAGCACCGAGGTCTGCTCGAGCAACTCCTCGTCGGACAGCTCCGGGGCGTATTGCCGGGTCATCCTCAGGTCGGGCATGGTCTCGCCCTCGGCCGGCACAGCGGTGATCGCCAGGTTCAACTCCAGCGAGTCGAACCGGTCGCCGGCGGCGCTGCGGACGAACTCGATGCGTTCGGTCAGCGGGTCGTCGGCCTCCTTCACCCTTGAACCGGTCAGCCCGATGATGTGGGCGTGCCGGGCGGCGATGGTCAGCACCCGGTCGCCATTGCCGGCGATGAGGATCGGCGTCTTCGGGTGATGTTCCTTCAGGTATTTCGTCATGTGCTTGAGGTAGTCGACCCGGGCGCCGGCGCTGGGGTAGGGGAGCTCGGCGGCATCGAACTCTTCCTTCACGTATCCGGTGCCGAGCCCGATCTCGAGGCGGCCGTCACTGAGCTTGTCCAGGTCGCCGAGGTCGCGGCTGAGCAGGGCCGGCTTGTAGAAGGCGGCGTTGAGCACATACATGCTCAGCTTGAGCTTGTCGGTGACCATGGCGGCCGCGGTCAGCGCGGCGATCGGGGAGGCCGCGCCCAAATGGTCCGGCACACAGAGAATGTCGAATCCGACGTCTTCGGCACGCTTCACCTTCTCGACGAATGCCTCGCGCGACTTGATGAAGCGCATGCTCATTCCGAAGCGAATATCCTTGGCCACCAACAACTCCGTTCAACCAATGGGGACAATTACCAACTACGCGCCGCTTCGGCCAATCCGTGCACCAGGGCACTGGTGACCGGCGACAGGCCGTCGGACCCGGGCAGCGGGCTGCGCGGGCTGATCCCGCGCACCCGCGGGGAGAGCTCCAGCTGTGTCCCGCCGCCGCGCACACGGTTCACCGGGTTGCCCGGATGCAGGCCCCGCAACTCCGGCGGGATGTCTTCGAGATCGGTGACCACCTGATAGCCGGTCAACTGGATGTGGCGGGCCAGGTGCGCGGCCAGTGCGCGGTTGCGGCCACCGGCCAGCAGTTGCGTGCTGCGGCCGATGCGGCCGTAGCCGTGCAGCGACACCGCGACGTCGACATGGTCGAGGAATTCGGCGAGCCGGGGCGACTCGGCCGGGTCGAACAACGCCGACGCCAGGTGGTGCGGGTAACGATCGGGGTGGCGCAGTACGTACACCGACGCGCCGGCGGCGTCGGCGGCGCGCTCGGCGATCACGTCGGTCATCTCTTCCAGCCCGCCGCCGTGAATGGCGAGAAAGCCGAACCGCGAACGCAATTGGCTGGACTCGGTCACTCCGGGTTCGGCCAGCAACGCCGAAAGCGATTGCGGCGCAGGCCCGGAGGACGACACCCGGCGCGGCCAGCGGGAGGGATCCCAGCGCCGCAGGAAGTCGATCCAGCGTTGCGGCAACCCGTGCTGAACCGCGCCGTCGATGATCTTCGGCAGGTAACCCGGCCGCGGCGGACCCGGCGTCACCCGGTGGTCGATGTAGACCCAGGCCGGGGCTGGCCCGTCGTCGGTGTGCACGGTCAGCCGGTCGCGCCGGTAGCGCACCGGCACACCCTCGGCGCTGTCCAGCGTCGCCAGGTCGCCGTCGGAGATCTGCCAGACCACGCCGTGCACCTGATTGCCGGCGCACGGCTCGACCGTGGCCACACCCCGCTGGTTGATCAACCAATCGTGATCGGACAGCACCGCCGGCCGCGGATCGGCGGCGTCGGGACACCGCAGCGCCATCTGCCTGACGCACAGGTTCGACCCGTATGCGAAGTAGGCGTGCCGGCGGGCCGGCATTTAGCCGGTCACCGTCAGCCAGATGAGCACCATGTTAAGCAGACTAATCATCACGCCGACGCCCCAACCGATAACCGTTGTGACGGGGTGATTCGTGTCCTCACCCATCAGCTCGCGATCGCTGGTCAGCTTCACCAGCGGCAGCACCGCGAACGGTATGCCGAACGACAGCACAACCTGGGACAGCACCAGCGCGCGGGTGGGGTCGAACCCGAACGCCAGGATCACCAGGGCGGGGCACACCGTGACCAAGCGGCGCACGAGCATCGGAATCTTGCGGTGCAGCAACCCCTGCATGATCATGGCGCCGGCGTAGGCGCCCACCGAGGACGATGCCAGCCCCGACGCCAGCAGTCCGACCGCGAACAGCACCGCGATCGTGGCGCCCAGCGTGTTGTGGATCGCCGAGTAGGCGCCCTCGATGGAGGCGCTGACGTCGCGGTGCTGCAGGTTGATCGCGGCGACCAGCAGCATCGCGGCGTTCACCGTTCCCGCGACGGCCATGGCGAGCAC
>NZ_LZIZ01000057.1:0-81225 GCF_001666915.1 Mycobacterium sp. E3339
CGGGGCGATCGCGGGATTGCTCGACCGATCCCCGGAGCCGAGTCCCTCCCCGAGCCCACCCGGTTGAGCCGCGGCATGTGGATCGGCTGGCTCGAGTTCGACGTCCTGCTCGGCGACGTCCGATCACTCAAAGAGAAGCGGTCGATCATCCGCCCCGTCGTGGCGGAGCTGCAACGCAAGTTCAGCGTGTCGGCGGCCGAGACGGGTTCCCACGAGCTGTATCGACGCGCGGGCATCGGCGTGGCCCTGGTGTCCGGCGACCGCAGCCACACCGTCGACGTCCTCGACGCGGCCGAACGACTGGTGGCCGCCCACCCCGAGTTCGAGCTGCTGTCGGTGCGGCGCGGCCTGCGCCGCAGCGACGACGACGGTTAGCCGTCACGGCCCTCGCGTTTGCGCCCCAACGGCGCGGGCGCGATGACGCCCGGCGCGAGCCGGCGCGTGAAGACGAGGAAGGCCGTGTGCCCGCGCATCGAGTGCTGCGGCCGCACGGCCAGGCCCACGACATTCCACCCGCGCTGCAGCGTCTCCCACGACCGCGGTTCGGTCCAGCACTGCTGGGCCCGTAGCGCCTCCACGACCCGCGACAGCTGGGTCACCGTGGCCACGTAGATCATCAGCACGCCGCCGGGGATCAGCAGCCGCGACACCGCGTCGAGCACCTCCCACGGCGCGAGCATGTCGAGCACGGCCCGGTCGAACGAGCCGTCGGGCCGATCGGAGTCCGCGAGGTCGCCGACGATCAGCTCCCAGTTGTCCGGCGGCCCGCCATAGAACACCGACACGTTGCGCCGGGCGTGTTCGGCGTGGTCGGGGCGCTGCTCGTAGGAGACCACCCGCCCGTCGGGCCCGATTGCGCGCAGCAGCGAGCAGGTCAGGGCCCCCGATCCGGCCCCGGCCTCCAGCACGCGCGCGCCCGGGAAGATGTCGCCCTCGTGCACGATCTGCGCGGCGTCCTTGGGGTAGATGACCTGCGGTCCGCGGGGCATCGACATGATGTAGTCGACCAGCAGGGGGCGCAGCACCAAAAACGGTGCGCCGTTGCTGGACTTGACCACCGTGCCCTGTTCCAGGCCGATCAACGCGTCGTGGGCGATCGAGCCGCGATGGGTGTGAAACTCGGCGCCGGGCGTGAGCGACATCGTGTAGTGCCGGCCCTTGGCGTCGGTGAGCTGGACGCGCTCCCCGACGGTGAACGGGCCGGTTGCGGACACGCCGTCTAGCGTGCCAGCCGACTCGCCGCGGGCGGTGCTCGGGGTTGTCGGGGCCCGGTTCTACGCTGCGGACATGACCGACCAGCCGCCGCCGCGGCCGGCTTCCAGACCGGCGCTGTCGCCCTCGCGGGCCGCCGACTTCAAGCAGTGCCCGCTGCTGTACCGGTTCCGCGCGATCGACCGGCTTCCGGAGGCGCCGTCCGTCGCCCAGCTGCGCGGCTCGGTGGTGCACGCCGCCCTGCAGCACCTCTACGGCCTGCCCGCCGCGCAGCGCGGTCCCGATACCGCGCTGTCGCTGATCGAGCCGGCCTGGGCGCAGGTGGTCGCGGCGGCGCCCGAACTGGTCGGCGAATTCGATGCCGAGCAACGCAGCCAGCTGCTCGCCGAGGCCCGCGACCTGCTGTCCGGCTACTACCGGCTCGAGGACCCGACCCGCTTCGACCCGCAGTGCTGCGAGGAGCGCGTCGAGGTCGAGCTCGCCGACGGCACGCTGCTGCGCGGTTTCATCGACCGCATCGACGTCGCGGCCACCGGCGAGCTGCGGGTGGTCGACTACAAGACCGGCAAGGCGCCGCCGGCCGCGCGGGCCCTGGCCGAGTTCAAGGCGATGTTCCAGATGAAGTTCTACGCGGTGGCGCTGCTGCGCACGCGCGGCGTGCTGCCCACCCGGCTGCGGCTCATCTACCTCGCCGACGGGCAGGTGCTGGACTACTCGCCGGACCACGACGAGTTACTGCGCTTCGAAAAGACCCTGACGGCGATCTGGCGGGCCATCCAATCCGCCGGACAGACGGGCGATTTCCGGCCCAGCCAGTCGCGGTTGTGCGACTGGTGCCCCCACCAGCAGTACTGCCCGCTGTTCGGCGGAACGCCGCCGCCTTACCCGGGTTGGCCGAATGACGCACTCGTGCAAGCGGTTTCACACCCAACCCAGCCAGCGGCGTGAGCGGTCACCCCTCAGCGATGTGACGAAGGTCTCGTTCGGCTCGGCCGCCGGTTAACCGGCCCACCGTCGAATGCGCTAAGCTGCTACCAACGTTGGCGCCGAACGGCTTGCCGGCACGTCGTGATCGATTCGTTATTTCTTCTCAGATCCCCGCGGGGCGCCGAGTCCGAGATGACCAGGTGCGCACCGCACAGCCTCGAGTCGCGGCGATCGATGTTGCCATCAGGGCAATCTCGCTACCACCGATGCTTAGGACATTTGAAACATGCTGGAAGACAACACTTTTGCTCACCTCGGGGTGAGCCCACCGCTGGTCGACGCGCTCGCCGGGCTTGGCGCGCAGCGGCCGTTCCCGATCCAGGTCGAAACCTTGCCGGATACGCTTGCCGGCCGTGACGTGTTGGGGCGCGGCAAGACCGGTAGCGGGAAGACGCTGGCGTTTTCGATTCCGCTGGTGAGCCGGCTCGACGCCGCTGATCGGCGACCGGGCAAGCCGACCGGTCTGGTGTTGGCACCCACCCGCGAACTGGCGACACAGATCGCCGCGACCATCAAGCCGCTTGCCGCCGTCCGGGGCCTGCGGGTCACCACGATCTTCGGCGGGGTGCCGCAGCACAGGCAGGTTGCCGCGCTGAAGTCGGGCACCGACATCGTCGTCGCCTGCCCGGGCCGCCTCGAAGACCTGATGAAGCAACGACTCGTCGACCTGAGCGGGGTGCAGGTCACCGTCATCGACGAGGCCGACCACCTCGCCGATCTGGGCTTCCTGCCCACGGTCACCCGCATCTTGGCGGCCACGCCCGCGGCCGGCCAGCGAATGCTGTTCTCGGCCACCCTCGACGCCGCGGTCGACACCCTGGTGAAGCGATTCCTCTCCAACCCGGTAACGCGGTCGGTCGCCGAACCGGTGTCGGTGACTCCCGCGATGACACATCACCTCTTCTGTGTCGACGGGCCGCAGGCCAAGAAGGAGTTGGTGCACCGGTTGGCCGCGGGAGACTCCCGGCGAATCCTCTTCATGCGAACCAAGCACCAGGCGCGCAAGCTGGCCCGTCAGCTCACTCAATCGGGCATCGCGTCGGTCGAGTTACACGGCAACCTGTCCCAGAACGTGCGCGACCGCAACCTGGCGGCGTTCGCGGCCGGTCACGCGCGGGTGCTCGTCGCGACCGACATCGCCGCCCGCGGCGTGCACGTGGACAACGTCGGATTGGTGGTCCACGTCGACCCGCCCGCGGAGCACAAGGCCTACCTGCATCGGTCCGGGCGCACGGCCCGGGCCGGCGCCTCCGGCGACGTGGTGACCATCGCGCTGCCCGAGCAACGCCGAGACACCGAATCGATGATGCGCAAGGCGGCCATCCGCGCGAAAGCCCAGCAGGTCACCGCGGCCTCACCCGTCATCGGCGCCTTGGCCGGGCAGGCCGCGCCCCGCGAGGTCATCGCGCCGCCACCGGTGCACCGGCCGGGGCCGACGGCCGCGCGCAGCAGGCGACGCCGGTCCCGTCGCCCCGCCACCGCATCGCGGTAACGAGTTACTGCAGCGGGGTCATCTCCTGCAGCATCGTGGGAATCAGCTCGCTGACGGTGGGGTGGATGTGCATCGTGCGGGCCAGCGTGGTGTAGGGCGCCTTGGCCGACATGACGTCGAGGATCTCGTGGACGGCCTCGTCGCCGCCGACGCCGAGGATGGCCGCACCCAGGATCTCCCGGGTGTCGGCGTCCACCACCACCTTCATAAAGCCTTGCGTCTCACCCTTTTCCACCGCCCGACCCACCCGGGTCATTGGCCGCTTGCCGACCAGTGCCTTGCGTCCCGACGCGCGGACCTGATCGACGGTCATGCCGGCGCGCCCCAGCGGTGGGTCGATGTAGAGCGCATAGGTGGTGATGCGGTCGCTCACCTTGCGCGGGTCGTCATCGAGCAGGTTCGCGGCGACGATCTCGAAATCGTTGTAAGACGTGTGGGTGAAGGCGCCCTTGCCATTGCAATCCCCCATGGCCCAGATGTGGTCGACGTTGGTTTTGAGCTGGTCGTCGACCACGATGTAGCCGCGGGCATCCGTCTGCACACCGGCCGCATCGAGCCCCAGGTCGTCGGTGTTGGGCCGGCGGCCCACGGCCACCAACAGGTGACTTCCGGCGATCGGGGCGGCGCCCGCACTGGGCGTGAGTTCAAAACCGTTGCCGGTCTTGGCGATTCGGACGTCATCGGCGCCGACGACCACGTCGATGCCCTCGCCCTCGAGAATGTCGCGGACCGTGGCGGACACGTCCTCGTCCTCGCGAGAGGCCAACCGCGAACCCCTCTCGACCACGGTCACCCTCGCACCGAAGCGCCGGTACATCTGCGCGAATTCCAGCGCGATGTAGCTGCCGCCGAGGATGACGAGATGCGTTGGCAGCGTGTCGAGTTCGAGGATCGAGACATTGGTGAGGAACTCGACGTCGGAAAGTCCGGGGATGTCGGGCACCACCGCACGGCCACCGACGTTGAGAAAGATCCGGTCGGCGTGCAGCACTGTGTCGTCGACGCGCAACGTGTGCGGATCCGCAAAACGTGCGTGCCCGCGAAACACCGTGCAGCCGTCCATGCCCGCCAACCAGTCCTCGACGCCCTTACGGTCGCCCAACATGATCTCGTCTTTGCGCGCCTTGACTTTCGCCATGTCCACGCTGACCGGTCCGGTCGCCACCCCGTAGTCGGCGCCGCGGCGCGCCAGGTGGGCGGCGTACGCGCTGGCCACCAGCGTCTTCGTCGGAATGCAGCCGGTGTTCACGCAGGTGCCGCCGATCAGCTTGCGCTCCACCAGCGCGACCCGCTGCCCGGCCGCCGTCAGCCGCCCCGCCAGTGGTGGGCCGGCCTGGCCGGCGCCGACGATGACGGCGTCGAAATGCTCTGTCACTTAACCGCCGTCAGGATGTATTCCGTCAGCACATGACCCGTCACCGCGGCGATGGCGAACCCGCCGACGATCGCGACCACGTCCTCCAGCAGCGCGATGGGCAGGTCCTTGCCGGCCACGGCCGAAAGCCGCTTGCGTGCCTGGTAGCCGCCGAGGGTGCCGAGCACCGCACCGATGACACCGGCCCCGAGCGCGGTGAACGTCCAGTGCGGCCACGCTCCCAGCGCCGCCCCGGCCAGGCCGCCCATGATGATCCGGGCGGCGAAGATCGGCGGCGCCGTGCGGGCGGGTGTCTTGGGCAGCTTGTCGTTGACCAGTTCGCCGACCGCGAGAACGGTGAACACGATGACCGTGATGATGTTGGCCATCCAGGCGGCCCACGTGCCATGCAGGTCGAGCCAACCGAGGTAGGCCGCCCAGGCGACCACGGCGGGAGCCGTCAGCGAACGCAACCCGGCGACGACACCGATCAGTAAAGCCAGCAGCAGAACAAGCGCGTGTGTCACGAATACCCTCCTGGGGACGAACAGCCCGGCAACGGCAAGGGATGGCGGCCCATGGGAGTGACACGGGCGAACAGCCCTAGGCGGACGCTAACACAGCCGCCGACGGCGCACCCGTTCGGTCAGAACCGGCAGAACCTGATGTCGGACGCCAGAATCGCTTTGGCGCCGATGGCCGCCAACTCGTCCATGATCTCGTTGACGCCCCGACGGGGCACCAGCGCGCGGATGGCGACCCAGTCCGGGTCGGCGAGCGGCGCGATGGTCGGTGACTCCAGTCCCGGCGTGATCGCCGTGGCCTTTTCGAGCACCGAGCGCGGGCAGTCATAGTCGAGCATCAGATATTGCTGGCCGAACACCACACCCTGAATCCGGGCCACCAGTTGGTCGCGCGCGGCCCTGGTCCCCTCCTGCCCATCGGGGTCGGCGCCCTCGATGAGCACCGCCTCCGAATCGCACAGCGGATCGCCGAAGGCCACCAGGTCGTGCAGGCTCAGCGTGCGCCCGGAGCCGACCACGTCGGCGATGGCGTCGGCCACGCCGAGCTGGACCGAAATCTCCACCGCCCCGTCGAGCCGGATGACGGTTGCCTCAATACCACGCTCCGCCAAGTCTTTTCGGACGAGGTTCGGGTAGGCGGTGGCGATTCGCTTGCCCGCCAGGTCGGCCGTCGTCCAATCGCGGCCGGCCGGGCCGGCATAACGGAAACTCGACGACCCGAAACCCAGCGCCAGCCGTTCCTTCACGGGGGCGTCCGAGTCGCGGACCAGATCCCGTCCGGTGATGCCGAAATCCAGCTGCCCCGAACCCACATAGATCGCAATGTCTTTGGGCCGCAGGAAGAAGAACTCGACCTGGTTGACCGGGTCGATGACGGTGAGGTCCTTGGAATCGGTGCGCCGCCGATAGCCGGCCTCGGCGAGAATTTCGCTGGCCGGCTCGCTCAGCGTGCCCTTGTTGGGAACCGCTACTCGCAGCATCGTCACAGCTTCCGGTAGACGTCGTCGAGCGACAGGCCACGCGCGATCATCAACACCTGCGTCCAATACAGCAACTGGCTGATCTCCTCGGCCAGCGCCTCGTCGGGTTCGTGTTCGGCGGCCAGCCACACCTCGCCGGCCTCCTCGAGGATCTTCTTGCCCAGCCCATGGACGCCGCCGTCGAGCGCGGCGACCGTGGCACTGCCGGCCGGTCGGGTGCGGGCACGCTCCCCCAGTTCGGCGAACAGCTCCTCAAAGGTCTTCACGGCCAGCGATTGTGTCACGCGGCGACAAGCAAAGTCACGGCAGTTTCGCTCGGCCGCCGATTCGGGCCGCCCGGTCAGTCGAATCCGGCGAGGGTAAGCCGCAGCGCTTCCTCTAATTGCACGTGAAAAGGCGCGCTGGCAGCGATATCCGGGTTCAGCCAGCCATCGAGAACGAATTGCACTGTGGCCAAGCTCGTGTGGACCAACAACGCGGGCCGGATGTCGACCGCAGTGTCGACATCCATCCGGTATGCCACCTGCTCGATCAGCTTGTCGTGGTCGGCTTCGCTCACCAAGACGGATTTGCTCAGCAGGTGGGGCGCGGTTGCGACGGCGTGGCGCCACGGCCCGAGATCGTCGACTGCGCTGACATCCTTCGCGCGCGTGACGAATAGCTGAATCAACGCTTCGACGGGCGACTCGTGTGCCGGCCGCGCGCTGTAGGACCCGACGATCTCGGCGGCAGCCTCCCGGACCGGATCGACCAGCAGGCCCTCCTTCGTGGGCGCGTACCGGAAATAGGTGCTGATGGAGATGCCGGCGGCGGCGGCGATGTCCTCCGTCGTCACCGCCTCGAAGCCGCGCTCGGCGAACAGCCGGTGCGCGGTCTGCTGGATCTGCGACAGCAGCGCGGCCCGCCGCCTGTCCCGCAGCGAGCCGTTGTTTGCTGAGGGCATGCGATCACCTTCGTCAGTACGACAGTCCAACACCGCGGCGCCGCCCAGCGGCGATTTCAGATGAGTGACTCTACACTATTGAAAGTCCCTATCAAGTAGGTTATTGTGATGCAGCCCACGCCGATGAACTGCAGAGTCTTTATCCTTGTTGACATTATTTTAATAAAAATTGCCATCGAAGACGCGGCGGTCGTCCGCTCGGCACTTGGGAATACGGGGGCGGAAAGAGAGCCGATGGAAGCGGTAGCTGGAACGCGATGACCCTTGCCGCGAGTTTGCTGGACGCACCCCGGGTCACGCCAGTATGACGACACAGGTTGACGGCGTCGGCGCCGTTCGGGATTGGTCGGTCGGTTATGTCAAACGCCACCCCGTCGCCTCGCTGACGACGGTCGGCGAGCAGTTCGTTCTGGGCGTGCGCACCGCTCAATACTTCTTCGTCGACCTGCTGACCGGGCGATTCCAGTGGCAAGAGTTTGTCCGTCAGGGTGCCTTCATGGCCGGCACCGCCGTATTGCCGACGATCCTGGTGTCACTGCCGATCAGCGTCACCCTCTCCATCCAGTTCGCGCTGCTGGCCGGGCAGGTCGGGGCTACATCGCTGGCCGGGGCGGCCAGCGGCCTCGCGGTCATCCGTCAGGGGGCGTCGCTGGTGGCCGCGGTGCTGATGGCGTCGGCCGTCGGATCGGCCATCACCGCCGACCTGGGTTCGCGGAAGATGCGCGAGGAAACCGACGCGATGGAGGTGATGGGCGTCTCGGTGATCCGCCGGCTGGTCGTCCCCCGTTTGGCCGCCGCTGTGATGATCGGCGTGGCCCTCACCGGCGTGGTGTGCTTCGCCGGATTCTTCGCAAGCTACATGTTCAACGTGTATTTCCAGAACGGGGCGCCGGGCAGCTTCGTGTCGACATTCGCGTCGTTCGCCACGACCGGCGACATGATCTTGGCGCTGCTGAAGGCGATCGTGTTCGGCGCCATCGTGGCCATCGTGGCGAGCCAGAAAGGCTTGTCGACCAAGGGCGGACCGACGGGCGTGGCCAACTCGGTTAACGCGGCGGTCGTCGAGGCGATCCTGTTGCTGATGATCGTCAACGTCGCCATCAGCCAGCTCTACATCATGTTGTCGCCCAGGACGGGGCTGTGACATGACCGCTTCCGCGTACCAACCGCTCGCGCCGATTTCGGTGCCGTTCGTCCGGATCTACCGCAGGGGCAAGGTGCCGATCATCCGGCTCGGCCATCTGCTGGTCTTCTTCGTCCGGGCGGCGGTCGCCGTGCCGCTGGCGCTGCGCCAATACCGCGGCGAGTTCTTGCGGTTGTTGTCGAACATCACCTGGGGCAACGGTTCGATCGTCGTGGGTGGCGGCACCGCCGGGGTAGCCGTTGTGCTCGGCATGACGGTCGGCGCGCTCGTCGGCATCGAGGGCTACAACTTCCTGGATCTGCTCGGGCTCGGACCCGCGACCGGGTTCGTCTCCTCGTTGGTCAACACGCGCGAGCTGGCGCCTCTGATGGCATCGCTGGCTTTCGCCATGCAGGGCGGCTGCCGATTCACCGCCCAGCTGGGGTCCATGCGCATTGCCGAGGAGATCGACGCCATGGAATCGATCGCCATCCGCCCGATCCCCTACCTGGTGACCACGAGGCTGATCGCTTCGGTGGTGGCGATCGTCCCGCTGTACGCGGCGTGCCTGGCGATCGGCTACCTGAGCACTCAGCTGGTCGTCGGAATCAGCAGTGGCGGATCGACCGGTTCCTACCTGCACTACTTCACGCTGATGCTGGCCGGCCAGGACATCGTCTATTCCCTGATCAAGGCCGTCATCTTCGTCTGGATCGCATCGACGATCCAGTGCTACTACGGGTATTACGCGAGCGGTGGCCCGGAAGGCGTCGGGGTGGCCGCGGGGCACGGGATGCGAGCAAGCATCACCGTCGTGATCATCGTGAACATGCTGCTCACCATGGCTCTCTGGGGCGTCGACTCCGGCGCACGGTTCGGCGGCTAGGTGGACCATGCCCAATTCCTTTGAGCTGGACGGACGCGGCCCGTCTGACCGGCAGCTGTTCGCCATCGGCATTGCGGTCGTCGTTGTCGGCGCCCTGGTCACCACCGGCATGTTGGTGAAATCCACTGGAAAACTTGATGATTACGTGCGAGTCATCGCCGATCTGGTGAACGTGGGCGACGGCCTTCCGCAAAAGTCTGACGTCAAATACCACGGCGTGCTGGTCGGCTCGGTCAACGGCGTCGTGCCCGCGGCGCAGGGCAAGCCCAACTATGTCCACATCGACCTCAAAGAGGAATTCGCCAAGTCGATTCCGGCCACCGTGACCGCAAGGGTGGTGCCCAGCAATGTCTTCGCCGTGTCGTCGGTTCAGTTGGTGGGCTCCCCCAACCAGGGGGGCTCTGGCGAGAAAGTCCGCGGCGGCGCCCACATTCCGGAGGACAAGCGGCTTCCGACCGTTTTGTTTCAGACGACGGTGAGCAAGTTACGCGATGTGCTTGCCGCGGCGGGGCGTGGCCGCGACGACCGGTCCGTCGGGATTCTGGCCGCGCTGGGCGCCGCCACCGACCACCGCCGCGTCGCCCTGTTGGACGCCGGTGCCCAATTGAATCGCCTTCTCGATCAGCTCAATTCGATCGTGAGCACTGACACCGGCCCGTCGACGGTATCCGCACTGCTGGATGCGACCACCGGGCTTGCCCACCTTGCCCAGCGACAGTCCGAGGTAGCGCTGGCCGACGATGTTCTGGTATGTCACCGACGCGAGGGTGTTGCCGAAGAGCCGCTGTTCCTGCTGCACCACGAACCAGACCTTCGCCAGTTTCCCGACCAACTCATCCAGATCACCACCGATTTCACCCCCGTGCTCGGAGTGCTGGCGCAAAAGTCGAACAACTTCGTGCCCGCGGTGGTCAAGCTGGACAACCTGGCCACCCAGTTCATGGAGCAGGTGTGGAACCCACGGACGAACGTCGGCAACATGCGCGCGATGCTGACGTTCACACCCAGCTCCACCTACACGCGTGCTGACTGTCCGCATTACCGCGAGCTGAAGGGACCCAGCTGTTTTACCGCACCGCTGGTCCCCGTACGCCCCGATCTGCCCGAAGTGCTGCTGCCGCAGAACTATCAGCCACCCAAGGATCTGGCGCCGCCCCCCGGCACGGTCATCGGTCCCGACGGCAACCTCGTCGCCGTGGGCCCGCCGCTGATCAACCCGAATCCCAACCTGTCCGATCCCAACCCTCCCCTGCCCGCGGGGGTTACCCCGTCGCCCCCCGTGCCCGGGAGCGCGAATCCCGATAACCCCTCGCCCGGGGCGCCCGCGACACCGCAACCGCACGAACCGTGGGTCGCGCCGGTGGCACCCAAGGCGCCCTGGATTCCGCAGGCGTCGTTCGGCGTCCCACATTTCGGGGGGAATGTGGGACCCGTTGGGAGCCAGTACGAACGCACCATGTTGGGCGTGATCACCGGCGGTCCGCCGAGTGAAGCCACCGAGCTGCTGCTGGGTCCGGTCGCCCGGGGAACCACGGTGTCACTCGCGCAGCCGGCCGGGGAGGCCAAATGAAGTTTCGCGGCCCACTCATCGCCCTGACCCTGTTCATGGTCGTCTCGGTGACGCTCACGTGGCTGGTGTACGTGAGCCTGCGGCGCGACGTGGCCGGCGATACCGCCAAGTATGCGGCGGTGTTCAGCGACGTGTACGGGCTTCGCGAAGGCGACGACGTCCGCATGGCCGGAGTCCGCGTCGGTCGTGTGGAAAAGATCGAGTTGGACGGGAAACTGGCGAAGGTCTGGTTCGTGGTGCAGCAGGAACAGCGGCTCTTCGGCAACACCCTCGCGTCGGTGACATACCAGAACATCGTCGGCCAGCGCTACCTCGGACTGTCGCTGGGCAAGGAGGGCAGCCCGGAACTGCTGCCACCGGGCAGCACCATCCCGCTGGACCGCACCGAACCATCATTCGACGTAACCACGCTGCTCAACGGTTACGAACCGTTGTTCAGCCTGCTGAACCCCCACGACGCCGACAACCTCACCAAGGGCATCATTGCGTCGCTGCAGGGCGACACGTCTTCGCTGGCCACGCTGGTCGGCCAAACCTCCACTCTCACAGAGACATTCGCGGGCCGAGACCAGGCGCTCGGAAGCGTGATCACCAGCCTCGACAAGGTTATGGGCAACCTCGCCCGGCAGAACGACGACCTCGACGGCGTGATCACCGAGACCCGCAGCATCGTCGGCGAGCTCGACGTGCGCCGGCCGGAACTGGTTGCCTCGGTGGGTTCCCTGGCTCGGGTGACCGGGCGGCTGTCGACATCCGCGGCGGACGTGTACCCGGCGCTGCGCGAGTTCATTGACCGTCAGCCCGGTGTCACCAAACACCTCATGGACGTCGAACCTCAGGTCGCGTTCTTCGGCGACAACATACCGCTGCTGCTCAAGGGACTCACCAGGGTTGGCAATCAGGGCGCCTATGGAAACGCCTACGTCTGCGACGTGAACTTCATGGGGTTCTTCCCCGGCCTCAACGATGTCGTGCCGATCATCGTCAACGCCGCCACGCCGGGTAACAAGGCGTGGCACAGCCCGAGATGCAGGAGCACGGCCGATGGCTGACGCGTCCGTGTGGGAGCGGATGAGGAAGCGTCCGCTGGAAAGCTACAACAAGACGTGGCTTGGGTTCATCGCCGTCGCGGTGGTCGCGGTGGTCATCGGAGTCATGTTGCTCGTGCACGCCCTGGGCGCCGGCTACCGGCACTACACCGCGGAGTTCCTGCAGGCCGCCTCGCTCCGGCCCGGCAACCCCGTCGTGGTCGCGGGCATTCCGGTGGGCAACGTCACGAGCATGAAACTCGTTGGCGACCACGTCGAGGCGGGGCTCAAGGTCCGGGACAACATCACCCTGGGCAAGGACTCCCGGGCACAGATCAAGGTGACAACTATCCTGGGCTCGCGCTACCTGGCATTGGAACCCAACGGCCCCGCGCGACTGCCCGACAACACCTTCGACCTGGCACACACGGAAGTCCCTTACGACCTGCAGGCCGCATTGCAGGATGCCAGCACCACTTTCGAGCAGGTCGACTCCGACAGGTTCGCGCAATCGCTGGCGGTGCTCGGCAAGCAGCTCGAGGGCCTGCCGGCCGTTGTGCCGCAGGCGATCTCAAACATCCACACCCTGTCCTCGATCATCGCGATCCGGCGGGACCAACTCGGACAGCTGTTGCGCAGTACGGAGCAGGTGACCAACACGCTGCGGCGCCAGCAGGCCGGTATCGGAAATCTGGTCGATCAGGGTCAAGACCTGCTCGGCCAATTCGTCGCGCGGCGAGCGGTTTTCCACGCGATGATGCGATCCCTGTCCAGCCTTGTCGACACCATGGGTCAGGTCGTGGTCAATGATCGCTCGGGCCTGGAATCGCTGATCAAGGACATGCGCGACTTCACCAACTTGATGTCTCAACACGACGACCTGCTGCACAGCATGCTGCAGACCAGCCCGATCTTCTTCCGGGAAGCGGCCAACCTCACCGGCGACGGCAACGCGATCAACTTCAACGCCCCCAACGTTCCGTTGATCGACTCGTGGATGTGCGCAATCAGCGGCCGCGCCAAGCAGTTCGGCATGATCCAGTACTTCAAGGACTGCCAGTGAGGCGCCGGGCCGCGGGCACGGTTAGAACGAAGGTGCTTGCCGTCGCCGCCACCATCGCGGTGATCGCCGCGGCGATCGGCGTCGGTTGGTGGTACCTGGGGTCCGACGAGGACAGCATTACCCTGACCGCCCAATTCGACAGCGCCTCAGGCCTATACGAAGGCAATGCGGTGGCGGTGCTGGGCATGCCCGTCGGCAACATCACCAAGATCACGGCCAAGGGCGGCTACGTCGAAGTCGAGTTCACCGTCGACCGCCACGTCAAAGTTCCCGCCACCGCGCAAGCGGTCACCGTGTCGACCTCTATCCTCACCGACCGCCAAATCGAACTCACCCCGCCGTATCGGGGCGGACCGGCCCTTCAGAACCACGACACCATCGGATTGCCCCGGACCAAGACGCCCGTCGAATTCAGCAGCGTTCTCAATGTTCTGGACAAGGTGACCAAGTCGCTCGAGGGCGACGGCCGCGGCGGCGGTCCGGTCGCCGACGTGCTGGGCGGCGGCGCCGATGTAGTGAAGGGCAACGGCGAGAAGATCAAAGCGGCGCTCGGTGAACTGTCGACGGCGCTGCGCTTGTCCAGCGACCGCGGTGCGACGACTCGCGAGCAGATCACCACGATCGTCAAGAACATCAGCACGCTGTTCGACGCCGTGACCGCCAATGACACGAAGTTGCGCGAATTCGCCTCCACCATCCACCAAGTCAGCCAGATCATGGCCGACGAGGACATCGGCAGCGGAACCACCGGCCGCGGGCTCAACGAACTGATCCAGCGCGCCGGCGACCTGCTCGACGCCAACCGCGACAACATCAAGCAGTCCGCGCGGGGCGGCAACGCGACGCTGCAGATGGTGACCGACCAGCGGCGCGACCTGGCCGAACTTCTGGATCTGGCCCCGCTGGTGGCTGACAACGCCTACAACATGGTGGACCGTGCGAACGGCAGCGTGCGTGCCCGCTTCCTCACCGATCGGCTGCTTTTCGACAGTCAGTACACCAAAGAGATCTGCAACCTCATGGGCCTTCGGCAACTCGGCTGCAGCACCGGGACGATCCAGGACTTCGGTCCCGACTTCGGATTGACCTATGTGCTGGACGGTATGGCCGCGATGGGGCAGAAATGATGGCAGCGGGTATGCGGGCAACGCTGGCGGCGGCTGCCGCGGCAATGGTTACCGCGGGATGCGCCACGAACGGCCTTGCCAGCCTGCCCCTTCCGGCCCCGGGGCTGGGGTCCGGAGGCTATTCGCTCAACGCCGTCTTCTCCAATGCGCTCAACCTGCCGATGAATGCCAAGGTGAAGCTCGCCGGCGCCGATGTCGGACAGCTCGAATCGATGGTGGCACGCAATTACACCGCGGTAACGCGACTGCGCATCCGCGACGGCGTGCAACTGCCCCGCGGCAGCACCGCGGAATTGCGCACCGCGACACCGTTGGGCGACGTGTTCGTCGCGCTGAAGCCGCCGGCCGCGGGCGATCCGGACGGGCCCCCGTTGAACGACGGGGACACCATCGGCCTGGATTCGACGGCGGCGGCGGCGACCGTCGAGTCCGTGCTGAGCTCGGCGGCGATTCTGGTGAACGGGGGGGCAGTTCGCAATTTCACCAACATCATCAACGGCTTCGGCAAGGCAACCGGTGACCAGGGCCAGGCGTTCGGCGACATGATCCGCAAGTCCAACGAGCTGCTCGGGCGATTGGATTCCCGGTCGGATCAGATCACCGCCGCATTGAGCCAATTGTCGCGCCTGGCCGACCAACTCGACGCCAAGAACCAAACCATCAGCGACCTGGTCGGGGCCGCCAGTCCCGCCACTTCGGCCCTGGCCGGCAACACCACCCAGCTGGCCGACCTGGCTGTGCAGGTGGGTGACACGTCCCGGTTGCTGGCCAGGTTTCCCTCGATCGGCGGGACGGACACCAGCGGCCGTAGCCTGATCCGCGACCTGAACACGGTCGCTGCGGCCGCCAACGACGTTGCGGTGAGCCCGGACACCAGCTGGCTCGCGCTGAACCGGCTGATACCCGCGTTGGTCAAATCCACGGCGGGCAATTCGATTTCGGTGAATGTGGGCGTCGACAAGATCATGCTCGGGTCGATACCCGACATCGGTTTCCCCGGTGACATCGGGCTGCACGGACCACACCACTACAACGTGAACCTGCTCGTCGGCACGCTCAAATACACGCTGTGGCGTCTGCAGGAGCGGGTGGTCGGCCGCGGCCCGAACTCACCGCAGGTTCCGGTCATTCCGGACCCGAACATTCCGGGTCAAATCGACGTCGCCCCCGGACCCCCGCCAGGACCGAACCCATGACCCGCGCCATCGACGACGTCGCCAACCTCATCGTCCGCGCGGTACGCACCGGCCATCGGCAACAGGTCTGGCTATCGGTGGCCGGATTAGTGCTCATCCTGGTCGTTGCGACCGCCTATCTGCTCATCGGCGCGCTGCGGGTGAAGCCGTTCGCCTCGTCCTACCGCGTCACCGTGCAGTTGCCCGACTCGGGCGGCCTACTGCCCAATCAAGACGTCGCGCTGCGCGGAGTGCGCGTTGGTCGTGTCGAGTCTTTGCAGATCACCGACAACGGTGTGAACGCAGTCGCCAGCATCGCGTCGACGGTGCGAATCCCGGCGAACAGCGTTGTCCACGTGTCCGCGCTCTCGCCGGCCGGCGAGCAGTACATCAACTTCGAAGCCGCCTCGGATGCCGGGCCGTATCTGCGCGACGGCAGCCTCATCGCCTTGGACCACACCACCGTCCCGGTCAGCCTGGCGCAGTTGCTCGGTGACGCCGACGGACTGTTGGCCCAAGTCGACCCCCGCAAGATCGAATTGATCAAGAAGGAATTGAGCTTGAGCAAGGAAGGCCCGGCGAAGCTGACCGCGATTGTCGACGGCGGCACGTTCCTGCTTTCGACGCTCGATTCCGTGCTGCCGCAAACCACCAGCATCATCAAGACCAGCCGGGTCGTTCTCACCCTGGCAAACGACAAGAACGCCGGCTTGGGCGCTGCCGCAAGGGAACTCAACCAGACGCTCACCGGCGTCGCCCGGATGCAGACCGGATATCGGCGGTTGACCGAGCAGACGCCGCGCACCCTGTCCTCCGTCGACAATCTCTTCACCGACAATTCCGACACCATGGTGCAGTTGCTGGGCAGCATGGCCACCATGTCGCAGCTGCTCTATGTGCGAGTGCCCGCACTCAACGCGCTGTTCCCCGACTACCGCGGATCGGTATTGGACGCCGTCGCAAGCACTTTTCACGATCAAGGCGTGTGGGCGACGGCCGACCTCTACCCCCGCTATGTGTGCGACTACGGGACACCGTCGCACGCCTCCTCGGCCGCCGACTACTACGAACCGTTCATGTACACCTACTGCCGGGACGACGACCCCGCCGTCTCCATCCGCGGCGCCAAGAACGCGCCCCGGCCCGGGGGCGACGACACCGCCGGGCCGCCGCCGGGCGCCGACCTGGGCGCGCGCACAGATCCGACCCCGCGGGGCCGCTACACCATTCCCACCCCCTACGGTGGCCCGCCTCTGCCGATCGAACCACCCCACTGAACCCCAACCATTCGAGCCGATCCCTAGGAGATGATCGTGGCCGTGACCACCAAGAAGAACCCAAAGGCCGACGTGCAAGCCGAAGCGGACTCGGGCGCCGCAGCTTCGGACGTCACTGACGACGACGCCGACGAGGCGTGCGCTGGTCTCGACGACACGACCACGGGCGAGGGCGAGGGCGAGGACGAGGGCGAGGGCGAGGGCGCGTTGCTCAGGCGCAAGCGCCCCGATACCGAGCGCCGCAAGCGGCCCTGGAAACATTATCTGCGCAGCGGTGCCCTGCCGATGCTGCTGATTGCCTCGCTTGCCCTTTCGGGGTTCCTCGGCTGGCGGCAGTGGCAAGAGCATCAAGTCAGGCTCGCGGGCGAGCAGGCCCAACAGGCGGCCATCGCCTACGCGCAGGTACTGACGAGCATCGATTCAAACAAGGTCGACGACAACTTTCGGCAGGTTCTCGACGGTGCGACCGGCGAGTTCAAGGACATGTACACCCAATCCAGCGTCAAACTTCGCCAGCTGCTGATCGACAACAAGGCGACCGCGCACGGCGTCGTGGTGGACTCGGCGGTTCAGTCGGCGTCCACCAATAGGGTTGTCGTGCTGGTCTTTATCGACCAGACCGTCACCAATACCGCCGCTCCCGACCCGCGCATCGACCGCAGCAGGATCAAGATGACCATGGAGAAGGTCGACGGTCGCTGGCGGGCAAGTAAAGTCCAGCTCCTCTGAGCCGACGGGATGATGTGATGCTCAAGGAATTGTCGACGGCAGCCGTATTGGTAGTTGCCACAACAATTTCCACCGCCGTCCCGGCAAGTGCGTCCGCTCCTTCATTTTGCGGGGAGCTGGGCGGCGACTGGGACGGCCAGTACTGTCACACCTCGGTCACATCGGAACGCAAAGCCGTGCGGGACATCAAGGTCGCGGTGCCCGACCTGGTCGACAACCCGACTACCGGCCCGGTGGTGCGCGATTATCTGAAAACCCTGGTAAACAACTGGAAGACGGCGAACACCAGCATGGCCGCCGACAGCTACGGCGAGGAGAACTTCGAAGTGTTCCGGCACGGCAACCTGCTCAGCGCGGTGTTCCACGAGGATTACCACGCCGACGGGCCAAAGCCGAACAACGCCTACCGGACCTTCACATTCGACATGGCAAGCGGCCGTCGGGTGCAGCTGGCCGACCTGACAACGTCAAACCCGCTGACCGCGATCCCGCCGGTGGCCGCGCCGTTCGTTGAGACGGCGCTCAATCAGGCTCCCCCACCGCATGATCCGGGCACCTACCCGTTTGTCCTCGACCGTTGGACTCCCGACAAGGTCTACTCCGGGGCCTACAAGGCCTGGGCGTTGACGCCGGACGAATTGATCCTGTACATGCCGGACTACCCCGTGGCTCACGACGAGCCGCTCAACTTCACGCCCGGTGCCATGCAGTGGTTCATGGACGGGGGCACGGTGCAAGCGCATATCCCGCTGTCCGCCTTGGGTTCCGTGCTGCACATCTAGGGCCTGCACCTATGGGCGTTGTCTCAGTTGGCCTTTCGACGACGCCGATCGATCGATATCACGTCGGCGCCGCACTCGCCGTGCGTCACCTGGCCGTCGCCCCCGGTGGACGTGCGGCTGCGGCGGGCCGAGGAACGGACACTGGCCGCCAAATCGCCGTAATCCCAGGCTAAATCGCCAACCTCGCGCTTCGTGCGGTCGACCGCGGTACCCAGCGCCCCGACGATGCGTCGGACGTGCAGGACCGTGACATTGACGGCTTCGGCGACAATGTCGGTGGCGATATCGGCGATGCGGTTCAACTCTGGATCAATCCTCCGGGTTGTAGCCGAGGTTGGGCGCGAGCCAACGTTCGGCTTCCTTCAAGGTCCAGCCCTTGCGCTTCGCGTAGTCGGCGACCTGGTCCTGGCCCAGCCGGCCGACCACAAAGTACTGCGACTGGGGGTGCGAGAAGTACCAGCCGCTGACGGCCGCACCGGGCCACATCGCCATCGACTCGGTGAGCTCGATGCCGGTCCGCTCCTTGACGTCCATCAGCTTCCACAGCGTCACCTTCTCGGTGTGCTCCGGGCAGGCCGGGTAGCCGGGCGCGGGGCGGATTCCCACGTACTTCTCGTCGATGAGCGCCTCGTTGTCCAGCTGCTCGTCCGGCTGGAATCCCCAGAACTCCTTGCGAACTCGTTGGTGCATCCGCTCGGCGAACGCCTCGGCCAGCCGGTCGGCGACCGATTCCAGCAGGATCGCGCTGTAGTCGTCGAGCGCCGCCTTGAACTCCGCGATCTTCTCCTGGCTGCCGAGCCCCGCGGTGACGGCGAAGGCGCCGACGTAGTCGGCCAGGCCGGTGTCCTTGGGCGCGATGTAGTCGCCCAGCGACCGGTTCGGGATGCCGTCGCGATGCTCGCCCTGCTGGCGCAGGTTGTGCAGCGTGGTCAGCACCTCGGAGCGGGTGTCGTCGGTGTAGACCTCGATGTCGTCACCGACGGCGTTGGCCGGGAAGAACCCGATCACCCCGTTGGCGGTCAGCCACTTCTCCTTGATCGCGGTGTCGAGCATCTGCTGGGCGTCGTCGTACAGCTTGCGGGCGGCCTCGCCCGAGGCCGGGTTGTTGAGAATGTCGGGGAAGCGGCCCTTCATCTCCCAGGCGTTGAAGAACGGCTGCCAGTCGATGTATTCGCGCAACTCGGCGAGGTCGTAGTCCTGAAATTCCCGTACTACCGCACCGATCGCGGGCACCGGCGGCGTGTAGCCGTCCCACTCGACCGGCGTCCGGTTCGCCCGAGCCTTCTCCAGGGTCAGCATCGGCCGCTCGTTCTTTTGCGCGTGCCGTTCCCGCAGCGATGCGTAGTCGGCCTCGGTGGCCTCGAGCAGGCCAGGACGCTGCTTGTCGTCGAGCAGCGCCGCGGCGACCGGCACCGAGCGCGACGCGTCCTTGACCCAAACCACCGGCCCGGAACGGCGCGGCGCCACCTTCACCGCGGTGTGGGCGCGGGAGGTGGTCGCGCCGCCGATCAGCAGCGGGATCTCCAAGCCCTCGCGTTCCATCTCCGCGGCGAAGTTGACCATCTCGTCCAGCGAGGGGGTGATCAGGCCGGACAGCCCGATGATGTCGGCGTTGTGTTCCTTCGCCGCATCCAGGATCTTGCTCGCGGGCACCATCACACCGAGATCGATCACCTCAAAGTTGTTGCACTGCAAGACAACCCCGACGATGTTCTTGCCGATGTCGTGGACGTCGCCCTTCACGGTCGCCATCACGATGGTGCCGTTGGTGTCCTTCGCCGCCGCGGTGCCGTTCTGCTCCTTCTCCTCCTCGATGAACGGCAGCAGGTACGCCACGGCCTTCTTCATCACGCGGGCCGACTTCACCACCTGGGGCAGGAACATCTTGCCCGAGCCGAAAAGGTCGCCGACGACGTTCATGCCGTCCATCAGCGGGCCCTCGATCACCTCGATCGGGCGACCACCCGCGGCGGCGATCTCGGCCCGCAGCTCCTCGGTGTCCTCGTCGACGTGCGCGTCGATGCCCTTGACCAGGGCGTGGGTGATCCGCTCGCGGACCGGCAGGCCGCGCCACTCGGCGGCCGCCGGGTCCTCGGACTTTTCCGAACTGTTGAACCGCTCCGCGATTTCCAGTAGTCGTTCGGCCGCATCCTCGCGGCGGTTCAGCACGACGTCCTCGATGCGCTCCCGCAGTTCGGGGTCGATCGAGTCGTAGGGCACCAGCGCACCCGCGTTGACGATGCCCATGTCCAGACCGGCCTTGATGGCGTGGAACAGGAACACCGAGTGGATGGCCTCGCGGACGGGGTTGTTGCCCCGGAACGAGAACGACACGTTCGAGATGCCGCCGGAGAGGTGCACGCCGGGCAGGTTCTCCTTGATCCAGGCGCAGGCCTCGATGAAGTCGATCCCGTAGGACGCGTGCTCCTCGATACCGGTCGCCAGCGCGAAGCAGTTCGGGTCGAAGATGATGTCCTCGGGCGGGAAGCCGACCTGTTCGGTCAGGATCCGGTAGGCGCGACCGCAGATCTGTTTGCGACGCTCCAGGTTGTCGGCCTGGCCCTGCTCGTCGAAGGCCATCACGACGACGGCCGCCCCGTACTTGCGGCACAGCCGCGCCTCGCGGATGAACTTCTCCTCGCCCTCCTTCATGGAGATCGAGTTGACGATCGGCTTGCCCTGCACGTTCTTCAGGCCGGCCTCGATGACCTCCCACTTGGACGAGTCGATCATCACCGGGACGCGGCTGATGTCCGGCTCGGCCGCGATCAGCTTGGTGAACCGGTCCATCGCGGCGACGCCGTCGATCATGCCCTCGTCCATGTTGATGTCGATGACCTGCGCGCCGACCTCGACCTGCTGCAGCGCAACCGACAGCGCGGTGTCGTAGTCCTCGGCCTTGATCAGGTTGCGGAACCGGGCGGAACCGGTGATGTTGGTGCGCTCACCGATGTTGACGAACAGCGAGTCGTCGGTGATGTTGAGCGGCTCCAGGCCGGCGAGGCGGGTGGCCACCCGAATCTCCGGCACGTCCCGCGGCGGCTTGCCCTCGACGACCTTGGCGATCTCGGCGATGTGCGCCGGCGTCGTCCCGCAGCAACCACCGACCAGGTTCACCAGCCCGGCGTCGGCGAATTCGGCGATGTAACCGGCCTGCCGCGTCGGGAACTCGTCGTACTCGCCAAAGGCGTTGGGCAGACCGGCGTTCGGGTAGCAGGAGACGAAGGTGTCCGCGATGCGCGACATCTCGGCGATGTACGGCCTCATCTCCGGTGCACCCAGGGCGCAGTTGAGCCCGACCGCGATCGGCCGGGCGTGCCTGATCGAGTTCCAGAAGGCCTCGGTGACCTGACCGGACAACGTCCGCCCGGAGGCGTCGGTGATGGTGCCCGAGATGATCACCGGCCAGCGGCGCCCGCGTTCCTCGAACAGGGTCTCGATGGCGAACACCGCCGCCTTGGCGTTCAGCGTGTCGAAGATCGTCTCGACGATGATGAGGTCGGCACCACCGTCGACCAGGCCGCGGGCGGCGTCGAGGTAGGCGGCGACCAGCTGGTCGTACGAGACGTTGCGCGCCCCGGGATCGTTCACGTCCGGCGAGATCGACGCGGTCCGCGTGGTCGGCCCGAGGGCGCCGGCGACGTAGCGGGGCTTGTCCGGGGTGCTGAACTCGTCGGCCGCCGCCCGCGCAAGCGCGGCGCCGGCGTAGTTCAGCTCGTAGCTCAGTTCCTGCATGCCGTAGTCGGACAGCGAAATCGCGTTCGCGTTGAACGTGTTGGTCTCGAGGATGTCGGCGCCCGCCTCGAGGTACTCGCGATGGATCCCCTCGATGATGTGCGGCTGCGTCAGGTTGAGCAGGTCGTTGTTGCCGACGAGATCGCTCGGCCAGTCCTTGAACCGCTCCCCGCGGTAGCCGGCCTCATCCGGCCGGTCCCGCTGGATCGCCGTGCCCATCGCGCCGTCGATCACCATGATTCGCTGGCGCAGGGCTGCCGTCAGGTCGTCGGTGCAGTCGGGACGGATGTTCGGCTCGGGGCTGAACTTCGGCTCAAGAGCGGTCACGTACGTTCCTTCCGTAGCGGAAGGCGTCCTTCTCGTCAACAACGTCGACTCTGCCGAGCGTGGCGGATACCGACGGGGGACCCGGATCCGTTGCAACGCCTCTCGACGGTGGAAAGTCTACGTTGTCACCCGACGTCTGGACGCCCAACCCATCGCCGCGACCACCAGCTCGCGGATCCTGTCGGCGACGGGGTAGTTACCAAGGTTAACCAGTTTGACGCCGAGCGTATTTCGTCTCGACCGGGTCGCCGGTGGTTGACGTCGTCCCGGGTCAGGTCGGCAGTCACCCCATTCAGGATAGTCGTCGGAAGGGAATGCCCCCGGAGGATAACGGGTCCCTGCCGGGGAAGGCCGAACATCGGCCGCAAAGGCCGTACGCTGATTCTGTGACCCCGTCCGATGGCCCACCCTTCGGTGAAGCCAAACTGCCCGAGCTGCACAACACCATCGTCGTGGCGGCATTCGAGGGCTGGAACGACGCGGGCGACGCGGCCAGTGACGCGCTCGAGCACCTCGAGGCCATCTGGGAAGCCGACCCGATCCTGGAGATCGACGACGAGGCGTACTACGACTACCAGGTGAACCGCCCGGTCATTCGTCAGGTCGACGGGGTGACCCGGGAGCTGGTGTGGCCGGCGATGCGCATCTCCCACTGCCGGCCGCCGGGCAGCGACCGCGACGTGGTGTTGATGCACGGCGTGGAACCCAACATGCGCTGGCGCACCTTCTGCGCCGAGCTGGTCGCCATCGCCGACAAACTCAACGTGGACACCGTGGTCATCCTGGGGGCCCTGCTGGCTGACACGCCGCACACCCGGCCGGTTCCGGTGTCGGGCGCGGCGTACTCCCCCGAATCGGCCAAACGCTTCGGGCTCGAGGAGAGCCGCTACGAGGGACCGACCGGCATCGCCGGGGTGTTCCAGGACGCCTGCGTGGCCGCCGGGATCCCCGCCGTGACGTTCTGGGCGGCCGTGCCGCACTACGTGTCTCAGCCGCCCAACCCGAAGGCGACGGTGGCGTTGCTGCGCCGCGTCGAGGACGTGCTCGACATCGAGGTGCCGCTGGCCGACCTGCCGACCGACGCCGAGGAGTGGGAGCAGGCCATCACCGAGATGGCCGCCGAGGACGAGGACCTGGCCGAATACGTGCTGTCGCTGGAACAGCGCGGCGATGCGGAGGTCGACATGAACGAGGCGCTGGGCAAGATCGACGGCGACGCGCTGGCCGCCGAGTTCGAGCGGTATCTGCGCCGCCGCCGGCCCGGCTTCGGGCGCTAGCGGCGATCGCAAACTCGGCGACGCCGAGTGCAGCGGGTCGCCGCCATCGGGCTAGCGGCGATCGCAAACTCGGCGACGCCGAGTGCAGCGGGTCGCCGCCATCGGGCTAGCGGCGAGCGCGAGCGCGGCGCAGCCGGGCGAAGCGGGTCGCCACCATCGAACTAAACCTTCTTGCCCAGTCCCTGGTTGTAGGCGCTGGTGGAGCGCCCTAGCGCGGCGGCCTCGGCGTCCATCCGGGGCAACAGCTCGTCGGCGATCTTGCGGATGGGCAATTCGCCAACCGGGGTGGACAGCACCGGCTTGAACCAGCGGAGCAGGCCGACCCACTGCGGGCAATAAACCCGGCTCTTCCGGCCCTCGATGCCCTTGACGAACGCGTCCGCGCACTTGTCTACGGTCGTGGTCTTGCTGAGCGGCCACGGCAGCCTCGCGATCATTTCGCCGAAGGCGGGTATGTCGACCTTGCTGTCGCGGACCAGCGCGGTGTCGATCCACGACATGTGCGACGACCCGACCGCGACGCCGCGGTGCGCCACCTCCAGCCGCAACGCGTTGGCGAGGATCTCCACGCCGGCCTTCGACGCGTTGTAGGGGGCCAGCCCCGGACACGCCGCGTACGCGGCCAGCGACGAGACGATCAGCACGTAGCCGCGGGTCTCGATCACCGCCGGCAGCGTGGCCCGCACGGTGTTGAAGACGCCGAGGACGTTGATGTCCAGGACCCGCTTGAACGCCTCGGGGTCGACCTGCAGCACCGACCCGTAGCTGGCGATGCCTGCGTTGGCCACGACGACGTCGATGCCGCCGAACCGTTCGACGGCCCGCGCGGCGGCCGCCTGCATGGCCGGCAGGTCGCGCACGTCGGCGACGGCGGTCAGCACGCGGTCCTCACCGAGCTCGGCGGCCAGCGCGCTCAGCTCGGCGTCGTTGAGATCGGTGAGCACCAGCCTGGCGCCCTTGTCGCGCAGCCGGCGGGCCACCTCGGCACCGATTCCCCGGGCACCGCCGGTGATGAAAACGACTTTGTCCTGCAGCGACGTCATGGGCGTCAAAGTACCGCTTTCACAGTTCCACCCCAAGCAGCGCGTCGATCGCGGTGGCCACCAGCTTCGGCGCGTCCACGTCGTGACCACCGTATTCGAGCGCGTCGGTGGTCCAACCATCAAGCGCCGCAAGCGCTTTGGGTGTGTTCAGGTCGTCGGCCAGGTATTGGCGCACCCGCGCGATCACGTCGGCGGCGTCCGGGCCGGCGGGCAGCGCCGTCGCGCTGCGCCAGCGCCCCAGGCGGGCGGCAGCCTCGTCGAGCACCTGCTGGCTCCAGAACCGGTCCGCGCGGTAATGCCCGGACAGCAGGCCCAGCCGGATGGCCGCCGGCTCGACGCCCTGCGCCCGCAACGTCGACACCAGCACCAGGTTGCCGCGGCTCTTGGACATCTTGTGCCCGTCCCAGCCGATCATGCCCGCGTGCACGTAGTGCCGGGCGAATCGCCGTTCGCCACGGACACATTCGGCGTGCGCGGCGGTGAACTCGTGATGCGGGAAGATCAGGTCGCTCCCGCCGCCCTGGATGTCCAAGCCGCTGCCGATGCGGCTGAGCGCGATCGCCGCGCACTCCACATGCCAGCCCGGCCGGCCGTCGCCGAACGGTGCCGGCCAGCTCGGTTCGCCCGGTCTTGCGGCCCGCCACAGCAGCGCGTCGAGCTCGTCGCTCTTGCCCTGCCGGTCCGGGTCGCCGCCGCGCTCCCCGAACAGCCGCAGCATGGTTTCGCGGTCGTAGCCGGACTCGTAGCCGAACTGCGGGGTGGCGTCGGCCCGGTAGTAGACGTCGGGATAATCGCCGTCCAGCACGTAGGCCGCGCCCGAGGCCAGCATCTTCTCGACCAGCTCGACCACCTCGGGGATCGCCTGCGTGGCCGCGACGTAATCGCGCGGCGGCAGGACCCGCAACGCCGCCATGTCCTCGCGGAACCGGGCGACCTCGCGATCGCCCAGCTCCCGCCAGTCGACACCGTCGCGGAGGGCCCGCTCGAAGAGCGGATCGTCGACGTCGGTGACGTTCTGCACGTAGTGCACGGTGTGGCCCAGGTCCAGCCACTGCCGATACACCAGGTCAAAGGTCAGGTACGTCGCCGCGTGGCCGAGGTGGGTGGAGTCGTACGGGGTGATGCCGCAGACGTACATGGTCGCGTCCGAACCAGGGCCAGTGGCGGACGCCACCGGGCGCACCTGACGATCGGAGGTGTCGAACAGCCGGAGCTCCGGCCCACGTCCCGGCAAAACCGGAACCGGCGGGGACGCCCACGACTGCATGCCAACGACTCTAAACGCGCTGGCTCAGCGCCACGCGTCGCGGATGGCGGCGAGCAGGATCGGCGCCACCTCGGCACGACACATCACGAAGTCGGGCAGGTACGGATCGAACTGGTTGTAGCGCATGGGCGAACCGTCCAGCCGCGAGGCGTGCATGCCAGCGGCCATCACGACCCCGGCCGGCGCCGCGTTGTCCCATTCCCATTGGCCGCCCGCGTGCAGGTAGGCGTCGACGTCGCCGTCGATGATGGCCATCGCCTTGGCCCCCGCCGACCCGATCGCCACCGGCTGGATCGCCAGCGACTGGCGCATGCGGTGCAACACGAAGGGCGGCCGGCTGGCGCTCACGGCGATCCGCAGCGTGTGCGGGATGCCGACGCGCGCGGCGTCGGCGGTCACGGTGTCGGTGCGGTACACCGTGTTCCCGCGGGCCGGCAGCGACACCGCGGCGTCGGTGATCTCCCGGCGGCCGTTGGCGGGGTCGCCGGTGGGACGTTGCCACAGCGCGATGTGCACCGCCCAGTCGTCGCGGCCGGGCGTGGAGAACTCCCGGGTGCCGTCCAGCGGGTCGATGATCCACACCCGGTCGCGTTTGAGCCGGACCAGGTCGTCGTAGGCCTCCTCGCTGAGCACCGCGTCGTCGGGGCGCTCGTCGCGCAGCCGCCGCAGGATCAGCTCGTTGGCCAGGGCGTCACCGGCGTCGCCCAACGCCCACGGGTGACCGAAGCCGACCTCGTCGCGCACTTTCAGCAACAGTTCCCCGGCGTCGGCGGCGAGTTCGGCAGCCAGTGCGGCGTCGGTCAGCTCGTCCGGGCCCTGGCTCACCGAATCAGTATCTCCGACGGCCCCTGCGAAGTTTGAACCCGTGGCATCGCCTTAGAAGGCCGGCCACGGAATGGGCCGGTGCCGGTTGGGAACCGGCATCACCGGATCGTTCAACAGCGCGTGCGCCCGTTTGCGCAACGCGGCGATCTCCGCCCGGGTGATGTGCTCGGCCAGCGCATCCCCCAGCTCCGCGCCCACGGCGTCGGCCAGGCCGGCGACCGCCTTCAGGGTTTGGTCGTCGATCGGCTTGCCGGCCCAGCCCCACAGCACCGTGCGCAGCTTGTTCTCGACGTGCAGGCACACGCCGTGGTCGACCCCGAAAATGTGGCCGTCCAGGTCGCGCAGGACGTGGCCGCCCTTGCGGTCGGCGTTGTTGACCAGCACGTCGAACACCGCCATCCGCCGCAGCCGGATGTCGTCGGCGTGCATCAGGATGACCTCGTCACCGGCGTAGTCGTAGGCGCGCAGCACGGGCAGGTAGCCCGGCTGCTGGCTGCCGGCGGGAAACAGGTCGACCAGGTCCGGCCCCGGCCGTGGATCGCTGTCCACCGCGTCCCCGGGCTGCTGCACCCACTGCTGCAGCATGCCCGGCCCCGCCGGCCCGTGGCGAATGATGGTGTACGGCACCAGGTTCCACCCCAGCTGCGTCGAGATCAGGTAGGCGGCGAGTTCCCGGCCGGCCAGCGTTCCGTCGGGAAAATCCCACAGCGGGGCCTCCCCGGAGATCGGCTTGTAGACGCAGTGCACGGTCGCTTCGCCGAGCGTGGACTCGCACAGGAAGGTGGCGTTGCTGGCGGAGCGGATGCGTCCGATGACCGTCAGCTCGCCGTTCCGCAACACCTCACGGTCGTCAGGCCTCAAGTTCATCGTCAGGCCCGAGCAGCGCACTGCGCCGATAACCGTTGGCGCGTGCGCAGATATGGCCCTCCGGGTCCAACGGCTCGTCGCACAGCGGGCACGGCGGACGCCCCGCCGAGATGACGCGGTTGGAGCGCGTCGCGAACTGCCGCGCCGACTCCGGCGTCAGGAACACCCGCACCGCGTCGGGGCCCTCTTCGGTGTCGTCGAGCACCACCGACGCGTCGAACTCGGCGTCGGTGACGGCCAGCAACTCGACCACCACGGTCTGGGCCTCCGAATCCCAGCCCAGCCCCATGGTTCCGACCCGGAACTCGGCATCCACCGGTGTGATCAACGGGTTCAGGTCGTCCACCTCGGCCGGCTCCGGGGGGACCGGCGTGCCGAACCGGCGATTCACCTCCAGCAGCAGCGCACCGATGCGCTCGGCCAGCACCGCGACCTGCTGCTTCTCCAGGACCACCGACACCACCCGCGAGTCGTGCGCCGCCTGGATGTAGAAGGTGCGGTTTCCGGGCTGACCAACGGTCCCGGCCACGAAGCGGTCGGGTGTCCGGAAGACGTGAATTGCGCGGGCCATGGCACCTCCAAAATACCGGCTGTTGCCTTCGCCGTGCGATCCGATTGCCCCGCCCCGCCTGTTTTAAGCGGAATTAATCAGTCGAGCCGCCGACCACCGCGTCGCCGGACGGCACGACCGCGGCCGGCTGTTCCGTTGGTGCCGCCGGGGACTCGCCGTCCGTCTTGGCCCGCGACCCATCCTGGGCCTCATCCTGCGGCGGTGGGCCCGCCCGCAGCGCCGCAGCCAATTTCGCTCCGGTGTGGTTGACGTGCAACACAAACGGGCGCAATTCGGTGTAGCGGATCACGCTCACCGAAGCCGGGTCGGCGGTCACCCGCTGGAACGCGTCCAGGTGCATGCCGTAGGCGTCGGCGACGACCGCCTTGATGACATCACCGTGAGTGCAGGCCACCCACAGGGTGTCGCCGCCGTGCTTGGCGGCCAGCCGGCGATCGTGTTCCCGGACGGCGGCCACCGCGCGCGCCTGCACCTGCGCCAGCCCCTCGCCGCCGGGGAACACCGCCGCGCTCGCGTGCGCCTGCACGACCCGCCACAGCGGCTCGGCGGCCAGCTCGGCGATCTTGCGGCCGGTCCAGTCCCCGTAGTCCACTTCGGCCAGCCGATCATCGATCAGCGGCTCCAGGCAGAGCGCCTCGGCGAGCGGCTCGAGGGTGCGCCGGCACCGCAGCAACGGCGAACTGATCAACGCGCGGATGGGCAGGTCGCCGATCCGGTCGATCAACCCGGCGGCCTGATCGCGGCCCTTGTCATCGAGGTCGACGCCCTCCGAGCGGCCCGCCAAGACGCCGGCCGTGTTCGAGCTGGATCGGCCGTGCCGCAACAGGATGACCGTCATCCCGCGCGGCCCAACCGGGGCATCGGAGAGGTTGGCGCAACCACGACCACGACCGTACCCGGTGCGGGCGGGCTAACGGCTACGGCGAGACGGGCGTCGCATGCGCCACCGAGTCGCGCACGGCGGCGATCAGGCTGCGCTCGTCGGTCAGGTCGATCTCGACCAGGCTGCGGACGGCCGTGGCGACCACCTCATCGGCCTGGGGAACCGGCCCGGCAAGGCGTGGTCGGTAAATTTCGACGACGAGCGAGCGGTGTTCGATATGAAACGAAAAACTGCGCCCATCACCGACATGTCCATAGCCGCTGGCGAAAATGCCTGTCGACATGTCCTCGACAGCAAACTCTTTCTCCGCGATATGCCGGTCAACGGTGACGGCCATGAGGCGACGATACCTCGCCCGTGGGGCTTGATGTCGGCGACATGGCCATATTGGATGCGAAGGCGTTCCTTAACCTGGGAACTCCACCGGCGCTACGCGAGGGATGATAATTGCTGTCAGGACACATGCGCAGTAAACCGCCAGTGCATCACGGTGTGCTCGGCGTCGCGCTTTTGCTGGCCGCGGTCGTGGGATGTTCGTCCAATACATTCAAATCGGCGCCGCCCACCATCGAACCGGCCGTGGCCGCGGTGTCGCCGCCGGCGTCACAAAACCCGGCCGGGCAGGTCCGCCCGATGGCCGCCCACGCTGCCGCGGCGGCCTTCGACGGCGGCACTCACCAGCTTGCGGTGCTGGCGCCCGGCGCCGATCCCAAGGGACCGGCCACCGTCACCGTGTTCGGTGGCACGAGCGCCGCGCCGCGGGTCGTCGGCCTGCCCGGACCGGCGACCGCGTTGACCGACGACGGCCGCGGCACCCTGTTCCTCGCCGCGCGGGGTGGCTATTTCGTGGTCGACCTGTCCACGGGCCGCGCGGCGCGGGTGAACGTCGCCGACGCCTCGCAGGCCGATTTCACCGCGGTGGCCCTGCGCGCCGACGGCAAGCTGGTGCTGGGCAGCGTCGACGGGGCCGTCTACACCCTCGCCTCGCCGGCGCCGGGCGCCGCCGGCAGCGCGACCGTCGGCAGCCGGAGCAAGATTTTCGCACGGGTCGATTGGCTTGCCACCCAAGGGAATACGACGGTGGTGCTGGACCGGGGGCAGACCTCCGTCACGACGATCGGCGGCGACGGCCAGGTCCAACAGGCGCTGCGGGCGGGCGAAGGCGCAACCACCATGGCCGCGGACCCGTGGGGCCGGGTTCTGGTCGCCGACACCCGCGGCGGCCAGCTGCTGGTCTACGGGGTCGACCCGCTGATCTTGCGGCAGGCCTATCCGGTGCCCCAGGCGCCGTACGCCCTGGCCGGATCCCGCGAGTTGAGCTGGGTAACCCAGACCGCTTCGAATATCGTGGTTGGTTACGATCTGTCCACCGGAATTCCCGTCGAAAAGGTGCGTTACCCAACCGTGCAGCAACCCAACTCGCTTGCCTTCGACGAAGCGTCGGACACGTTGTACGTGGTGTCGGGGTCCGGTGCGGGGGTGCAGGTGATCGAACACGCGGCGGGGCCGCGTTGACCGCGCCGCGCCGAAGCCAGTTGCCCGCGGGCTGGGACAGCGAGTTGTCCGACGACTACGAATGGGTGCCGCTGCGGCTGCCCCCGGAAGTGACCCGACTCAGCGCGTCCACCCGGTTGTCGATCGAGGCCGAGTACCGCGGCTGGGAGCTGACCCGGGTGCGGCTGTACACCGACGGTAGCAGGCGGGTTCTGTTGCGCCGCAAGAAGTCTCGGCTGGATAACCGGCGGCCCGACCAGCCGGAACTGTGACGGTGGCCCGCGACGGCATGGTGTACGGCCTGCTGCGACGGCTGTTCTTCCTGGTTCCGCCCGAACGCATCCACACGCTGGTCTTCGGGGTGCTGCGCGGCGCCACCGCCGTCGCCGCGGCACGCCGGTTGTTGCACCGGCTGCTCGGACCCACCGATCCGGTGCTGGCGAGCACGGTGTTCGGGGTCCGCTTCCCCGGGCCGCTCGGGCTGGCCGCCGGCTTCGACAAGGACGGCCTGGGGCTACTGACCTGGGGCGCGCTCGGGTTCGGGTACGCCGAGGTGGGAACCGTGACAGCCAACGCGCAGCCCGGCAATCCCGCCCCGCGCATGTTCCGGCTGCCCGCCGACCGCGCCCTGCTGAACCGCATGGGATTCAACAACCTCGGCGCAGGCGCGCTGGCGATCCAGCTCGCGCGGCACCGGCCCGACATCCCGATCGGGGTCAACATCGGCAAGACGAAGACCACCCCGGCCGCCGACGCCGTCGACGACTATCGGGCCAGCGCGCGGCTGGTCGGGCCCCTGGCGTCGTATCTGGTGGTCAACGTCAGCTCGCCGAACACCCCCGGGCTGCGCGACTTGCAGGCCGTCGAGTCGCTGCGGCCCATCCTGTCCGCCGTCCTCGCCGAGACGTCGACGCCGGTGCTGGTGAAGATCGCGCCCGACCTTTCCGACGCCGACCTGGACGCCGTCGCCGACCTGGCCGTCGAGCTGGGCCTGGCCGGGATCGTCGCCACCAACACCACCGTGTCGCGCCAGGGCCTGCGCACGCCCGGGGTGGACGCGCTGGGCCCGGGCGGCATCTCCGGGCCGCCGGTGGCCGGGCGCGCCACCGAGATGCTGCGCCGGCTATACGCCCGAGTCGGCGATCGCCTGGTGCTGATCAGCGTCGGCGGCATCGAGACGGCCGACGACGCGTGGGAGCGGATCACCGCGGGTGCGTCGCTGTTGCAGGGCTACACCGGCTTCATCTACGGAGGGGGCTTGTGGCCCAAGCGCATTCACGACGGCATCGCCCGCCGGCTGCGCGACGGCGGGTTCGCCTCGCTGAGCGACGCCGTCGGGTCGGCCGCGCCCGACCCCAGCGGGGCGGCGAGTTAAGCCGCGCCCGCCGCGTCGTTCTCATCGTCTTGGTCCTCTTCGTCTTGTTCGGCCAGGACCCGTTCGGGATGGTGGAAAGTGTTGACGCGGGGCTGCCCGCGATTCAGGTGCGGCGGCGGGATCCATTCCGTTTCGCCGTTCGCGCGTTTTCGGGTGGCCCACCCCTTCTCCAGCAGCCGGTGGTGCGGCCCGCACGCCAGGGTGAGCTGATCGATGTCAGTGCGGCGGGTGCTGGCCCAGTCTTCGACGTGGTGGACTTCGCAGTAATAGCCCGGCACGTCGCAACCCGGATGCGAACAGCCGCGATCCTTGGCGTACAAGACAATTCGCTGACCCGGCGAGGCCAGGCGCTTGCCGTGATACAGCGCCAGCGGCTTGCCCTTGTCGAAGACCGCCAAATAGTGGTGGGCATGCCGCGCCAGGCGGATCACATCGGACATGGGCAGGATGGTGCCCCCTCCGGTCAAGCCCCTGCCCGCGGCGGCTTCCAACTCGGTGAGTGTGGTCGTCACGACGATGGCCGCCGGCAACCCGTTGTGCCGGCCCAGGGTGCCGCTGGCCAACAACGCACGCAGGGCGGCGTTGAGGCCGTCGTGGTTGCGCTGGGCGGCCGTGCGGGTGTCGCGCCGCACCGCCTCTTCTGGCGGTGCGCCGTCCACGACCGGCGTCTCATCGTCGGGGTTGCACATCCCGGGCGCGGCCAGCTTGGCCAGCGCCGCCTCCCAGCTGGCGCGCGCTTCCGGCGTCAACCACCCGCTCAGCTTTGACATGCCGTCGGCCTGCTGGTTTCCCAGCACCAGCCCGCGGGCGCGGGCCCGGTCGGCGTCGGTGTAGCTGCCGTCGGGGTTGAGGCAGTCCATCAGACGGCGGGCGAGCTTGGCGAGCGTGTCGGGGCGAAACCCGGCGGCCCGGACCGCCAAGTCCTTCTCGGCCTCCACACGAGTGCCCACGTCGACGGAGTCGGGCAGCTGGTGGAAAAACCGCCGGATCACCGCCACGTGGTCGGGCCCGATGGCACCGGCGCGTTGAGCCGCGGCGGTGGCGGGCAGCACCGGCGCCAACGGCTCACCGGACAGCGCCCGCCGCGGACCCAGTTCGGCTGCCTCAGCGATGCGGCGGCTGGCCTCCCCACGGGTGATGTTCAGCCGATCGGCCAACGCCCAGCTCAGCTTGCCGCCCAGCTCTGCCGAATCCGCCTGCTCACCAAGCTGATTGATGAGCTGGTGACTTGGCGTCTGGAGTTTCCGTGTTACGCCTTCGAGTTTTTCCAATATCCCCAAGCGTTCCGGGTTGGTCAGCGCCGCATACGCATGATCCTGGAAACGAGTAGCCACAGCGCACAACGCGTCAACGTCGGCCTGAATCTGCTCACGGTCCGTCAAGGTCATGTGCGCCGCCCAGTTGGGCAGCCGAACGGGCTGGACAGCTCATAGGTCAGAGCGTCCAGCCGCACCGTAAGTAACGCGTAGCGGCCGCGAGCCTCGATCAGCTCGCCGGCCGTCAGCGAGTCGATGGACGCGAGGAAGCGATCCAACGACACGTTGACTTCATCAAGTACCGCGTTAAGCCGATCGTAGGTATCACTCGAACACATGTTCGAATGATACGACCGCCCGCTGACAAGTCGGCGCGAGCTACTTCTGCTCGTAGATGCCGTGGATGACGGCGCGCGCGATCGCGTGCTGGAACAGGTTGAAGCCGAGGTATGCGGGGCTGGCGTCCTCGCCGAGGTCGAGCTTGTCGACGTCGACCGCGTGCACCGCGATGTAGTAGCGGTGCGGCCCGTGCCCCGGCGGCGGAGCGGCACCGATGTAGCGGCGCATGCCCGCGTCGTTGACCAGTGTGAGCGCTCCTCCGGGCAGGTCGCTGCCGTCGCCGGCGCCCGCGGGCAGCTCGGTGACGTCGGCGGGCAGGTTGGCCACCGCCCAATGCCAGAATCCCGAGGCCGTCGGCGCGTCGGGGTCGTAGACGGTGACGGCGAAGCTGCGGGTCTCCCCCGGGAATCCCGACCAGCTCAACTGCGGGCTGACATCTTCTCCGCCCGCGCCCATGATCCCGCTGACCTGCGGCTGGGCCAGCGACTGGCCGTCGGTGACCGATTCCGATGTCAGCGTGAACGTCGGCAGCTGCGGGAGGGCGGCGTACGGGTCGGGCGCGGTGCTCATGGGCGATCCTCTCGTTACCTGTCGTGTCTTCAGCAGTGTGTCAGGAAGTGTTCCAGCACATCGGTGCCGAACCTCAGCGCATCCACGGGTACCCGCTCGTCGACCCCGTGGAACAGCGCGGTGAAGTCGAGGTCCGGCGGCAACCGCAGCGGGCTGAAACCAAAACAACGAATACCCAAGCGGGCGAAGGACTTTGCGTCGGTACCGCCGGAAAGCATGTAGGGCACCGTGCGTCCCTCGGGGTCAAGAGCCAGCACGGCGGCGTTCATCGCGTCGACCAGGTCGCCGTCGAAGCTGGTCTCGTACGACTCGAAGTCCTTGATCCACTCGCGCGTGACGTCGGGCCCCAGCAGTTCGTCGATCTCGGCTTCGAACGCCGCTTTGCGGCCCGGAAGAATTCGGCAGTCGACCACCGCTTCCGCCACCGCCGGGACGACGTTGGCCTTGTACCCGGCCTTGAGCATCGTCGGGTTCGCGGTGTCGTGCAGCACGGCCTTGAGCATTCGCGCCATGGGGCCGAGCTTTTCGATCGCTCCGGCCAGATCGCCCGACGAGACGTCGAACGTCAGCCCGGTCTCCTCCTGGACGGCGGCCAGGAACTGGGCGACGGTATCGGTCAGCACGAGCGGGAACTGATGCCGGCCCAGCCGGGCGACCGCCTCGGCGACGGCGGTGACGGCGTTCTGGTCGTGCACCATCGATCCGTGTCCGGCAGGGCCGCGGGCGGTCAGCCGCATCCACGACAAACCCTTCTCGGCCGTCTCGATCAGATACAGCCGGCGTTCGCCGCCGTCGCGGCGCGGCACGGTCAGCGAGAACCCGCCCACCTCACCGATCGCCTCGGTGACGCCCGCGAACAGGTCGGGCCGATTGTCGACAAGCCATTGCGCGCCGAAGCTGCCGCCGTGCTCCTCGTCGGCGAGGAACGCGAACACCAGGTCGCGCGGGGGCACGATCCCGGCCCGCTTCAACCGCCGGGCGACCACGATCATCATGCCGACCATGTCCTTCATGTCGACCGCGCCGCGGCCCCACACGAAGCCGTCCTTGACGGCTCCGGAGAACGGGTGCACGCTCCACTCGGCCGGCTCGGCCGGCACCACGTCGAGATGCCCGTGGATCAGCAGCGCGCCCCGCGAGCTGTCCGCACCCGCTAGCCGGGCGATCACATTGCCGCGGCCTGGAGCCCCCGACTCCACGTATTGCGGCAAGTAGCCGACCTGGGCGAGTTGCTCGGCAACCCACTGCGCGCACTCGGCCTCGCCCCGCGTCGTCTCCGGTTCGCCGGTGTTGGTGGTGTCGAACCGGATCAATCTGCTGACCACCTCGACCACGTCGTCACTCGGTTCGGCCGGGAACGCGGTCTGGTCGGTCACAACCACCTTTCCTACCACTGCCGAGGCCGCTCGGCTCGGCGCTGAGCGGCCCTACTGGATTGGGTCGGCGTGAGACAATCCGATAGCCTTAGCTGCCAACCCATGCGGTTGGCTTGTCCGAGTGGCGGAATGGCAGACGCGCTAGCTTGAGGTGCTAGTGCCCTACTAATGGGCGTGGGGGTTCAAGTCCCCCCTCGGACACGCGACTGAGGCGAGGGACATGACCGCTCGCGTTCATGTCCGAGCCGATGGAGTGTGTTGAACGGCGAAGCCGCAATCACACGCGACTGAGGCTATAGAGTGTGTTGAGCGGCGAAGCCGCGATCACACGCGTGGCGCAGGCGATGAAGAAGGGGCCTGCCGCAGTCCCGCGACCGGGGTCGAGAAAAGGCTCCTCCGCTGCACCTTCGAGGCACGGCCAGCGCGAACGAAGCTGTCCTGCAATCAAGTACGTGCGAATTCGGCGAACGAGCCGAACCGCAATTCCCGCGTTGACAGGTCAACCGCATGCATGATGGTGCCCACCCAGGCGTCGAGATCGACCTCGACGCGCTGTGGGCGGCCGTGCCCTGTCCCACGGTGGTCATCGATCGCGACGGAGTCATCCGGGCGCTGAGCGGGTCGGCCGGAGCCCTGCTCCCCGGCGCGTCGCAGGGGGGCCGGATCGACGCGGTCGACTGGCTGGCGCGCGCACACCATCGTCTCGTCCAACTTCCCCCCGGCACGGACGCGTCCGTCGTCTCGGGAAGCGTGGGAAGCCGGAAGTTCGACGCGCACGCCGCGGTGTTGCCCAGCGGCGAGGTGGCCTGGTCGCTGGTCGAGGACACCGGCCAGCTGTTGCGGGAGGCCCAAGAGGCGTTGGCGCGCGAGCAGGAGCGCGCGGCGATCCTGCTGGAGGCGTCCTCGGTGTTGACGGCGTCGCTCAATGTCGACCGCTGCCGGGAAGCGACGGTCCAGATGGCCGCGCAGCACCTGGCGGACGCGGCGGCGCTGGTGGCTCCCGCCGGCCATGGCCGGCGACTGCCGGTCTTCTACAGCGGCGCGGCCGGCGCGGTGGAGCAGTGCAGCATCGACGCGGACCCGGCGGCGGTGGCGGGCTTGAGCGAGGCGCTGCACGGGTTCCCTCCGGTCTCGTCGGGCTGGATCGACCCGGTAACCATACCGAATTGGCTTGTCCCCCAACATTTCTCGGGTCCGATCGGGTCCGTCATGATCCTGACGCTGCCCGGGCACGGGGGCTCGGCGGGGGCTTTGGTGTTGCTGCGCCGCGCCGATCGGCCGGTGTACAGCGCCGACGAAGAGATCTTCGCCGGGTTGTTCGCCGCGCGGGCCGGGGCGGCGTTGTCGGCCGCGCGGCTCTACGCGGAGCAGGCCGCGATCACCCGCACCCTGATGCGCGACCTGTTGCCGCCGCCGCTGCACGGGCTGCACGGCATCGAATTCGCCGGTGGGTACCGGGCTTCGAAGGATTACGAGGTCGTCGGCGGCGACTTCTACGACTTCCACCCCGCGGCGAGCCCCGAGGACGAGACGCTGGTGGTGCTGGGCGACGTGTGCGGCAAGGGCCTGGAGGCAGCGGTGATGACCGGCAAGATCCGGAACACGCTGCAGGCCCTGACGCCGCTGGCGGAGGACCACGAGGGCGTGCTCACGCTGCTCAACCGCGCCATGCTGTCGTCCGATCACACCCGGTTCGCCACGTTGGTGTTGGCCTCGGTGGCCTACCGCGACGGTCAGGTGGTGCTGCGGTTGACCTCCGCCGGGCATCCCGCGCCGTTGATCGTGCGCGACAACGGGCAGGTGGAAGAGGCCAACACCAAGGGCACGCTGGTCGGGGCGCTGGAGCGGATCACCGTGCAATCGTGCGAAACGTCCCTCGCGCCGGGCGAGACGTGCGTGCTGTACACGGACGGAATCACCGAAGCGCGCGGGGGCCCGCTCGGCGACGACTTCTTCGGCGAGCAACGCCTGGCGGACGCGCTGACCGGCTGTGCCGGAATGCCGGCCGAAGCGATCGTCGAGCGCGTCCTGATGCTGACCACGCAATGGGTGGGGCAGCGCGTGCACGACGACATCGCGGTCGTCGCTATCACCGCCCCGCGGCGCACCCACCTGTCCGCCGTGGATGGCCACACCCGGGGCAGGTACGTCGCGTGAGTTCCTTCGACACCGACGCGGCGGCCGCGGCCAGTGCCGCCGACGAACTGCTCATCCGCGAGCGGCTGTGGGGGGCGCTCGCCGACCGCGACGAGTACGCGGCCGCGGCCACCGTGTTCGCCGCCCTGGAAGCGGGCATGACGCCAGAGGACGTGCTGCTGGAGGTGATCGCCCCCGTGCAGCAGCGGGTGGGCGCCGAATGGGCAGCCAACCGCATCAGCGTCGCGCAGGAACACGCGGCCACCGCCATCAACGACCGCGTCATCGCCGCCCTGGCCCATCACGCCGCCAGCAAAGTCACAGCCCACGGCGGCCGGGTCGCATTAGCGTGCGTCGACGGTGAGTGGCACGCTTTGCCGGCCAGGCTGCTCGCGGAGGTCCTGCGGCTGCGCGGCTGGCAGGTCGACTTTCTCGGGGCGCAGGTCCCCACCCCGCACCTGATCGCCCACGTGCACGAGCACGGCCCCGATGTCGTCGCACTCTCCTGTTCGATCCCCACCCGGCTGCCCAACGCGCACGCCGCCATCGTCGCGTGCCAGTCCGCCGGCTTCCCCGTCCTGGCCGGCGGCGCCGCCTTCGGCCGGGACGGCCGCTTCGCCCGCCAGCTGGGCGCCGACGCGTGGGCCCCCGACGCGCGCACCGCCGAGGAGCGGCTGCGCCGCGGATTCCCAAGCGTGCGGCGCGCATCCAGCCGCCAGCCCGTCGATGACCTGCCGCACCTGGTCGACCAGGAATACACGATGGTGAGCCGCAGCGCGGCGCAGCTGGTGAAGTCCACCCTGGCCGATATGGAGGACCGCTTCCCCGCCGTGCGGGCGTACTCGACGCTGCAACGGCAGCACACGGTCGAAGACATCGCCCACATCGTCGACTTCCTCACGGTGAGCCTGTACACCGACGACGACGCGTTGTTCACCGACTTCGTCACCTGGACCGCCGACATCCTCGCCGCGCGCGGCGTTCCGGCCGCGTCGCTTAGCCCGGCGCTGGATTTGCTGGCAGCCCAGCTCCACGAGTTCCCCCGCAGCCAGCGGCTGCTGCGTTCAGCAAACGATGCCCTCGTCGCCTGCCCAGGAGCGCCCGAATGAACCTATCCCTGAGCGTCGCCACCACCGAGCGGTCGGCCCGCGTGCACGTGTCGGGTGACTTGGTCTACGAAACCGTGGACGCGTTGGTGGGCACCACCGGTGAGCTGCTCAACCTGCAACCCGCCCCGGCGCACCTGCATCTGGACCTGGCCGAGCTGGTCTTCTGCGATTCGGCCGGCCTCTCCGGCCTGCTGCTCATCCATCGCCGCAGCTCCCAGGCGGGGGTGCGCCTGCACCTGGACAATCGGCCGCGATTCCTCGACCGCATCCTGGACGTCACCGGCACTTTCGAGCACCTGGTCAGCGGGCCCGACGCCGACGCGGGAAGCCAGAACCAAAACGCCCCGGGAGAGACGCGGGTTCGCTGACCGGCCTAGGCTGGACTGCGACCGATGACACCCGACGGCTTTCTCCGACGTTCTTCGACGCGCACGTTCCACGACCGTGGCGAGGCCGGTCGCGCGCTGGCCGAACAGCTGATGACCTATCGCGACCGAGATGACGTTCTGGTCTTCGGCCTGGCCCGCGGCGGCGTGCCGGTGGCCCGGGAGATCGCCGCGGCGTTGCACGCGCCGCTCGACGTGTTCCTGGTTCGCAAGCTCGGGGTGCCCCGCTGGTCGGAACTGGCGATGGGCGCCTTGGCCAGCGGCGGTGGCGTGGTGATGAACGACGACGTGGTCTCGAGCCTGCGCATCACCGACGAGCAGGTGCGCGAGGTGATCGAGAGCGAGACGGCAGAACTCGCGCGGCGCGAGCGGGCGTATCGAGGCGGGCGCGCCCCGGCCGATCCGCGCGGCCGGGTGGTGATCTTGGTCGACGACGGGATTGCCACCGGCGCCAGCATGCTGGCCGCGGTCCGGGCGGTGCGGGCCGCGGGCCCGAAGTCGATTGTCGTGGCGGTGCCGGTGGGACCGGCGTCCACCTGCCGTGAGCTCGGGCTCGAGGCCGACGAGGTGGTTTGCGTGACCATGCCGCCCGGGTTCGAAGCGGTCGGCCAGGTCTACGCCGATTTCCACCAGGTCAGCGACGACGAGGTGCGCGAGGCGCTGGCCGCGCCCACCGGCTGAGTGCTACTTGGCGGCCTCGTCGCCGCGGCCCTCCGCCGGAACCGTCGACTGTTCGGTGGCCTCGACTTGCTCCGACGGCTCGGGGCCGGCCTCGGGTGAGGCTTCCTCGGGATAGTCGACGGCCTCTTCTTCCCCGGCGCCCGCCTCGTCCTGGGCCTGGTCGGTGACACCGGCGTCACGCCGCTGCCGCTCCTGCAACGCGTCGATGATCAACAGCACCACGCCGAGCACGCTGGCGCCGATGCACACCCAGGCCACCAACTCGTTGCTGGTGACGACGGCGAACACCAACGCGACGAGCCCGACCAGGGCCAGCACCAGCGCAATGATCAGCATCGGTCATCCTCCAAGCGACGAGCGGGACAGCCAGTTCTTGTGCAGGCTCAGTGTGCCAGCCGCGCAGTCAGGCGAGTGTCCGGCACGGCCGTGGAACTAGTTATTACCCCGGTTGAATTGGTCGAATCCGCCGGCGTCGGCGCTGGAGTCGACGGGCGCCGCCGATCCGCGCTGGCCGAGCTCTTCCAGCTGGGATTCCAGGTAGGTCTTGAGCCGGGTGCGGTACTCCCGCTCGAACGTGCGCAGCTGCTCGAGCCGGCCTTCCAGGACGGTGCGCTGCTGGTTGATCGTTCCCATGATCTCGGAGTGCTTGCGTTCGGCGTCGGCCTGCAGGGCGTCGGCCTTCTCCTGGGCCTGGCGCAGCTGGGTCTCGGAGCGGGTCTGCGCGTCCGCGAGCATCGCGTCGGCGCGCTGCCGGGCCTCGGTGACCGTGGTCTCGGCGGTCTGGCGGGCCTCGGTGAGGATCTGGTCGGCATTGGCGCGGGCGTCGGCCAGCATCTTGTCCGACTCCGCCTTGGCGGTGCTGGTCAGCCGGTCGGCGGTGTCCTGCGCGAGGCTGAGCACCCGGGCGGCCTTCATGGCCTGCTCCTCGTTGGTGCCCTGGGAGGCGGCGGGTGCGGCCGCCGCCGCTGGTGCCGGCTTGGGTGCCGGCTCCGGCTCGGCGACCGGAATCGCCTGCGTGGGGGCGGCGGCCGCGGCGGGAGCGGCGCTGGCGCCACCGCCGGCGGCCAGCTCGTGGTCCAGCTCCTCGATCCGCTGACGCAGATCGCTGTTCTCTTCGATGAGCCGCGTCAGCTCGGCCTCCACCAGATCGAGGAAGGCGTCGACCTCATCTTCGTTGTAGCCCCGCTTGCCGATCGGTGGCTTACTGAACGCCACATTGTGGACGTCGGCTGGTGTAAGCGGCATTGTTTCGTCCCCTCAAGATCCTGTCTAACGTTCCCGAAAGTGTAGAACGCAGTGGTAGCCGTCGTGCAACTGCCGTCCATCCTGTCACACCAGGCGCGACCGTTGCTGTTTAGGCCAATAAATAAGAACCAATTGCAAACGCTGAGAGCAATAAAATCCGAATCCTTAGAATTTTTAAATCGCGGGCATCAAACCGAGGCTGAAACGTATCCGAACCGTCTCCGGCCCGGAAGGCGCCCTGCCGCGAGGGGGCGGAACCGGGCTACGCCGCGGCGCCGAACGCCAGTTGCATGCCGATGAACGCGACCAGCAGCAGCACCATGATGGACAGGTCGAACCGGACCGCCCCGATGGTGAGTTGTGGGATCAGCCGGCGCAGCAGCTTCACCGGCGGATCGGTGATGGACATGATGATCTCGAGGATCACCACCGTGATGCCGGTGGGATGCCAGTCCCGGCTGAACGAGCGGATGAACTCGACGACGACCCGAGCGATGAGCAGCAGCCAGAAGATGAACAGCGCAAACCCAAGGATCTGAAAGAACAGCACCAACTGAAGAGCCCCGACCTTACCGATGAGATGTCAAGCGCCGCGGGCTTGCGCGGCGCCTGCCAGCGTACCGACTCCGGGCGTCCAGCCACATCTCAACCGGCCCGGCCGCCGGAAGCGGTGACCGACGGCCGCCGACGAGCCGCGGTTATTGGTAAGCGTAGAAGCCGGTTTCGGCGATCCGCCGACGCTCTTCGGGCGACACGTCGACGTCGGCGGGCGAGAGCAGGAACACCTTGGTCGCCACCTTGTCGAAGGAGCCGCGCAGCGCGAAGGCCAGGCCGGCCGCGAAGTCGACGAGACGCTTCGCGTCGGCGTTGTCCATCGACACCAGGTCCATGATGACCGGGGTGCCGTCGCGGAACCGCTCGCCGATGGTGCGGGCTTCGCTGTAGTCCTTGGGCCGCAGCGTGGTGATCTTGGAGAGCGGGTGGCCCTCCTCGAACATCATCGCCATCCGGCGCGGGTCCATCGCCAGCGCGCCGCGGGTGGAGTTGCGCAGCCAGGACCCGAAGCGGGGCCGGCCCATCTCGGGCCGCTCGAACTCACGGGGATGGACGGCGCCGTAGCGCGGCTCGTCACCGTAGCCGCCGCGGTAGCCGGCCGGCGGCGGGTAGTCGCCGGGCTCGCGCGGGTCGTCGTAGTCGCGCCCCTCGTAGCGGCCGTACCCGTCGTCGAAACGCGGCCGCGGGAAACCGCGGGACGGAGCGTGGTCGTCGTAATACTCGTCGTCGTAGTCGTCCATCGGGGCCATCCCGAAATAGGCCTTGACTTTGTGCAGTGTGCTCATTGCGTTGACCCCTTCTAGCCCTTCTAGCCCCTGTTGGTTGGTGTCAGTGATGAAGATGTGACTACAGTGACTTAATACGGTGACGGTAGCGGCCGCGGACCCAATAGCGCGGTACCGACACGCACACACGTGGAACCGTGTTTGACGGCAATTTCGAAATCGTCGGACATGCCGGCGGACAGTCCGACGGCGTTCGGATGGGACTCCAGGACGCGCAGGTGCTCGGTTCGCAGGCGCTCGAAGGCGGCATCGGGATCCGAGCCCAGCGGCGGGATGGCCATCAGCCCGGCCAGTTCCAGGCATTTTGACTCCTCGGCCTGCGCGCACAGCTGATCGACGGCCCCCGGGGCCGAGATGTCGACGCCGCCCCGCGCCTGGTCGCCGTCGAGGCTGACCTGAACGTAGATCCGCATCGGATCGGCGCGCCGGCCCTCCGCCAGGGCCGCCGACACGCCGCGGTCGAGCGCGCTGACCAAGTGCGTGCTGTCGACCGAGTGCGCGGTGTGCGCCCAGCGGGCGACCGAGCGGGCCTTATTGCGCTGAATGTGGCCGACCATGTGCCAACGCAGGCCCGGAGTATCCGACCGCGACGGGGCCGCCAACAGTTTGGTGACTTCGCTCACTTTCGCCGACGCTTCCTGGTCCCGCGATTCGCCAACGGCCCGGCAACCCAATCGGGACAAAGTCACCACATCGGTTGCTGGAAAGAATTTGGTTATCGGCAGGAGTTCGATTTCACCGACATTGCGCCCCGCGGCTTCCGCGGCGGCCGCAAGGCGCGAGCGCACGGCCGCTAATGCGTGGGTCAATTCCGTTTCGCGGTCGCTGCCGCTGTCTGGGGTCGGCCTTCCTACCGTCATCGCGGTCACTCCATCCAGACCAGCGAGGCCAGTCGCCCGGTCGGCGCTTCCCGGCGATGGCTGAACAACGCCGGGTCGTCCACCGTGCACCGGGGATCGGAGTCGATCGCCGTGACGCCCAATTGCTCTAGCTGGCAAGCGATTCCGACCCTTAAGTCGAGTCCGGGAGTGCCCGCCGCGGTGGTGGTGCGGCTGCCGGGCAACGTGGCCTCGACCTCGTCGGCCATGGCCGCGGGTACCTCGTAATTTCGCCCGCTGACTGCCGGGCCCAGCAGGGCCGAGATGTCCTCGGCGTGGGCCCCCAGCGCCAGCATCGCCTCCACCGTGCGGGGCACCACCCCGAGCTGGGCGCCGACGCGGCCCGCGTGCACCGCCGCGGCCACACCGGCGCGCGCGTCGCCCAGCAGCACCGGCACGCAGTCGGCGGTCACCACCGCCAACGCCAGTCGCGCGGTGGTGGTGACCAACGCGTCGGTGTTGTCGACCGCGCCGGGCCGCGGCCCGTCGACCACCTCCACCCGGTCGCCGTGCACCTGGTTCATCCACACCACACGCTCCGGCTTGAGGCCGATGGCCGCGGCGAGCCGCTTTCGGTTGGCGGACACCGCCGCCGGATCGTCGCCGACGTGGTCGCCCAGGTTGAAGGTGTCGAACGGCGGGCCGGAGACACCGCCGGCGCGGGTGGTGGTTACCCGCCGGATGCGCACGCTCACCCCCTCAGTATCCGGAGCGCACCGCCTGCCGACGGGCACCGCCATCCGGCCCCCTATGTTTCTTGGCCGGTTCGTCGCGCAGCGGCAAGCAAATCGAGACCCTCAACGGCGCATGAACGGCGGCACGTCGACGTCGTCGTCGTCCCCGCCGATATTCAGCGTGGCACCGTTGGTGTGCACCGGCACGCTGACCGCGTCCACGGGCTCGAAGAGCGTCGAGGTGAGTTTGCCGGCCTTCGCCGACTCGATCCGGTGCGCACCGGCCTTCTCGGCGGCGGCGCCGCCGATGACCGGCTTGCGGCCGGGTCCGGTGGCGTCGAAACCCGCGGCGATCACGGTCACGCGCACCTCGTCGCCCAGCGAGTCGTCGATGACCGTACCGAAGATGATGTTCGCGTCCTGGTGGGCGGCGTCCTGCACCAGCGAGGCGGCCTCGTTGATCTCGAACAGCCCCAGGTCGCTGCCGCCGGCGATCGACATCAGCACGCCCTGGGCGCCCTCCATCGACGCCTCCAGCAGCGGCGAGTTGATCGCGATCTCGGCCGCCTTGAGCGAGCGGCCCTCGCCGCGGGCCGAACCGATGCCCATCAGCGCCGTGCCCGCGCCCGACATGATGCCCTTGACGTCGGCGAAGTCGACGTTGATCAGGCCCGGGGTGGTGATCAGGTCGGTGATGCCCTGCACGCCGTTGAGCAGCACCTCGTCGGCGCTGCGGAACGCGTCCATCAGCGACACCGCCGCGTCGCCCATCTGCAGCAGCCGGTCGTTGGGGATGACGATCAGGGTGTCGCAGCTCTCGCGCAGCGCGGCGATGCCGCTTTCGGCCTGGTTGCCGCGCCGTTTGCCCTCGAAGGAGAACGGCCGGGTGACCACGCCGACGGTCAGCGCGCCCAGCTTGCGGGCGATGCTGGCCACGACGGGCGCGCCGCCGGTGCCGGTGCCGCCGCCCTCGCCTGCGGTGACGAACACCATGTCGGCGCCGCGCAGCAGCTCCTCGATCTCGTCCTTGGCGTCCTCGGCGGCCCGGCGGCCCACCTCCGGGTCGGCTCCGGCGCCGAGCCCGCGGGTGGAGTCGCGGCCCACGTCGAGCTTGACGTCGGCGTCGCTCATCAACAGCGCCTGCGCGTCGGTGTTGATCGCGATGAACTCCACGCCCTTGAGGCCCTGCTCGATCATCCGGTTCACGGCGTTGACGCCGCCGCCACCGATACCCACGACCTTGATGACGGCCAGGTAGTTATGCGGGGGGGTCATCATTCGTTTTCCTCCCTGGTGGGCTCAGTTCTTCGCGACGGGATTGCTCGGAGAACGTTCGCGGTCCGCCCTGGCAAACCCTCAACCTCAACCATAGAGTTAGAGTTATGTCAAGTAGTTCCGCGCAACCAGAACGGTATGGGCATGGCGCGCCCTAACCACGCAGGCGCGCCGACGCGCGGCTCGCAAATTTTTCTGTTGCCACCGTCACAATCCGGCGGGCGCCCCTACTTCACCGTGGGCAGGTCGGGGCTCGAGACGTCGTAGGTCCGGCCGGGCTGGGTCAGCAGGGCGGCCAGCTTCTCGGCCTTCTCGTCGGTGCGGTCGGTCGTTCCCCAGATGATCACGCGCCCGTCGCCCAGGGTCAGCGTGATCGAGGCCACCGAGGGGGCCGCGATCCGGCCCACCTGACCCGCGACCTCGGGTCGCAGCGCGGTCAGCACCTGCAGGGCCGCCTTGGTGGCCGGGTCGGTGGGGCCCGGATCGGCGACGTCGAGGTAGGGCAGCGCCGGGGGCGGCGGCCCCGTCGCGAAGTCGACGCCGTCGCGGTCGAACAGGTGCGGGCCGTCGGGAAAGTCCTTCACCGCCACCGCAACTCGCTCGACGATCGTGATGCGCAGCGCCGACGGATACTGGCGCTGCACGCGGGCGCTGGCCACCCGCCGGATCGCCGCCACCCGATCGGCGACCTGGCTGGTGTTGATCTGCAGCAGCGGCGTCCCGGGCCGCACCCGCGCGGCGTCGAGCACCTCTTCCCTGGTCACCACGCCGGTGCCGATGACCACGATGTTGCGGGCCGACATCGCCGGCGTGAAGTAGAGAATCAGCGCGAGCCCGATCCCGAGGACGACCAGGAGCACCGTCACCAGCAGCATCTTCAAGCCGCGCACCACGCCCCGGGCGACGGGCTTGGGCTCGTCGGCCACGCGGCCGCTGAGCCGGCGTTTGGCCTCGCGGCGGGCCTCTTCGATGGCGGTGGCGCGCGCCTGGGCGGCCCGGCGTTCGGCGCGTTCGCGGCGGGCCCGCCGGCGCGGCCCCTCGAATTCGTCCGGTTCGGGCGTGATCTCGCCCTCGGGCCCCCCGACGAATATCGGCTCGGTGGCGGCCTCCCCTGCCTCGGGTGGCCCGCCGACCTCGCCCAGATCGCTCGGCGTCGGGTCGTTCGGCTGGGTCACCGCGGCGCCCCCGGCCGGCCGGGCGCGCTGCGGTTGTCCCGGATCCGCAGCTCGGTCACGATCTCCGGGCCCAGCAGGGTCACGTCACCCGCGCCCATCGTGACGATGACGTCCCCCGGCCCGGCCGCGGCCGCCACCTGCTCGGGGACCGCGGAGAAGTTGGGCAGGTAGCGCACGGGCACGCTGACGTGCTCGGCGACGCTGGCGCCGCTGACGCCGGCGAGCGGTTGCTCACGCGCGCCGTAGACATCGAGGACGAACACCTCGTCGGCGGCATCGAGCGCGCGGCCGAACTCCGCCGCGAATTCCTTTGTGCGCGAATACAAGTGGGGCTGAAACACCACCACGCTGCGACCGCCGCCGCTCTGCTCGAGGACCGTGCGAACCGCGGCCAGCGTGGCGCTGATCTCGGTGGGATGGTGAGCGTAGTCGTCGTAGACGCGCACCGACCCGGCGTTGCCCACCAGCTCGAACCGCCGGCGCACGCCCTCGAAGCCGGCCAGCCCGTCGAGCACGGCGTCGGGCGGAGCGCCGATCTCGAGCGCTGCCAGCAGCGCGCCCAGCGCGTTGAGCGCCATGTGCCGGCCGGGCACCGAAAGCCGCATCACGCGCGGGCGCTGTTCCCCCGCCAGCCGGATGTGCGCGACGGCCTCGGTGCCCTGCTGCTCCCAGGACACCAGGGTGGCGGCGTTCTCGGCATCCGGCGCGGATCCGTAGCGCAGCACCCGAATCCCCAGGGCGGCGGTGCGTTCGGCCAGCGCGGCCGCGCCCGGGTCGTCGACGCACACCACCAGTGCTCCCCCCGGGGCGAGGCGCTCCATGAAGGCGTCGAACACCCCGACGTAGGCGTCGGCGCTGCCGTAGAAGTCCAGATGGTCGGTCTCGATGTTGGTGACGACCGCGACGTTGGGCGTGTACTCCAGCAGCGAGCCGTCGCTCTCGTCGGCCTCGGCGACGAAGCAATCGCCGCTGCCGTGGTGCGCGTTGGTTCCGGCCTCCCCCATCTCGCCGCCGACCGCGAACGACGGGTCGCGCCCGCAGTGCTGCAGCGCCACGATCAACATCGACGTCGTCGTCGTCTTGCCGTGGGTGCCGGTGACCATCAGCGTGGTGCGCCCGTCCATCAGCCTGGCCAGCACGGCCGGACGCAGGATCACCGGGATGCCGCGCCGCCGGGCCTCGACGAGCTCGGGGTTGGTCTTCGGGATGGCCGCGTGGGTGGTGATGACGGCGGTCGGACCGCCCGGCAACAGGTCGAGCGACGACGCGTCGTGGCCGATGCGGATCGACGCGCCGCGGGCGCGCAACGCGTGCACGCCCCGCGACTCCTTGGCGTCCGAGCCCGACACCAGCGCCCCGCGGTCGAGCAGGATGCGCGCGATGCCGGACATGCCGGCTCCCCCGATGCCCACCATGTGCACCCTTGCCAACTCGGGGGGCAGCTCGGGCGGCAGCTGCTCGGCGTTCACCGTCGCCCTCCCGCCGCTGCCTTCCTGGCGATGTCCAGCGCCGCCTGTGCCACCTGGCGCGCCGCGTCGGGGTGCCCCACCCGCGCGGCGGCCGCCGTCATCGCCGCCAACCGGGGCGGGTCATTGAGCAGGCCGGCCACCTCGCGGGCGACCAGCTCTGGCGTCAGGGCGGCGTCGGCCACCACCATGCCGCCGCCGGCGTTGACCACCGGCAGCGCGTTGAGCCGCTGCTCGCCGTTGCCGATCGGCAGCGGCACGTAGATGGCCGGCAGACCGACCGCCGAAACCTCGGCGACGGTCATGGCACCGGACCGGCAGATCGCCAGGTCGGCGGCGGCGTAGGCCAGGTCCATCCGGTCGAGGTAGGGCACCGCGACGTAGGGCGGCTCGCTGGGCTGGCTCTCCCGCAGGTCCAGCGTGTTCTTCGGGCCGTGCGCGTGCAGCACCGACACGCCCGCGGCGGCCAGGTCGGCGGCGGCCGCGGACACCGCCCGGTTCAGCGACACCGCACCCTGCGAGCCGCCGAACACCAGCAACACCTTGGCGTCGTCGGCGAAGCCGAAGTGCCTGCGCGCCTCGGCGCGCAGCGCCGCGCGGTCCAGCGAGGTGATGGCCGCGCGCACCGGCACCCCGACCACCTCGGCGCGCGGTAACCCGCAGTCGGGCACCGCGGACAGCACCCGGTCGGCGCGGCGCGCGCCGACCCGGTTGGCCAGCCCGGCGCTGGCGTTGGCCTCGTGGATGAGCACCGGGACCCGGCGGCGACGGCCGAGACCGCGGGCGGCCAGGTACGCCGGCAGCGCCACGTAGCCGCCGAAACCGATGATGACGTCGGCGTCGACCGCGTCGAGGACGGCGCGGGTCTCCCGGACCGCGCGCCACACCCGCGGGGGCAGCCGCGCCAGGTCGCCGCTCGGCTTGCGCGGCAGCGGCACCGGCGTGATCAGCTCGAGGTGGTAACCGCGCTGGGGGACCAACCGCGTCTCCAGGCCGCGGTGGGTGCCCAGCGCGGTGATGCGCACCTGCGGGTCGAGCGCGCTGAGCGCGTCGGCCACCGCCATCGCGGGCTCGACGTGGCCGGCGGTGCCCCCGCCGGCCAGCACCACCGACAGGGGTTTGAGCGGCTTAAAAGCCGACAACGCGGCACCGGCGGGCTGGGGACTTCCCCCCAACCCGCCGGCCGGCTTGCTGACCGTGTCGTTCACCCGTAACGCTGACCTTCCAATGCGCGAGCGCGCCGTGCCTGACGCTGGCCGGCGTATCGCTGGCCAGATCCATGATGCACCGCCCGGCGGGCCGGCCGGCCGGCTGTGCGGGAGAAGGCCGGCCGCAGCGGTTCCTCGGCCTTGCGGGCGGGCTTGCGCGCGCCGTTGCGGGACGGGGCGCCCTTGGCCGGTTGCTTGCCGCTCCGCTTGCGATCACGGAACGACTCCAGCCGGGTCGGCACGTAGGGCTGGGGCAGCGGCAGCCGCAGGAACCGGTTCACCTTGTCGTCGCGGCCGGCGCGCAGGGCCGCCACGGCCTCCGGTTCGTGACGCGCCGCGTTGGCCATGATTCCGATCATGAAAAGCGTTGCGGCCGTTGAGGTTCCGCCGGCAGAGATGAGCGGCAGCTGGATGCCGGTGACCGGCAGGATGCCGATCACGTAACCGATGTTGATGAACGCCTGGCCCAGCACCCACATCGTCGTGGTCGCGGTCAGCAGCCGCAGGAAGGGGTCGGCCGAGCGGCGCGCGATGCGCATCCCGGTGTAGGCGAACAACCCGAAGAGCACCAGCAGACCGAACGCGCCGACGAAGCCCAGCTCCTCGCCGATGATCGCGAAGATGAAGTCGTTGTGGGCGTTGGGCAGGTAGTTCCACTTGGCGACGCCCTGGCCCAGGCCGTCGCCGAAGATGCCGCCGTGCGCCAGGGCGAACTTCGCCTGGCGGGCCTGATAGCCGGTGTCCATGGGGTCGTTCTCGGGGTTCATCCAGGATTTCACCCGGTCCGAGCGGTAACCCGCCGACATGGCCAGGATCGCCCCGGCCATGACGACGGCCACCAGCGAGGTGGCGAAGACGCGCAGTGGCAGCCCGGCGTACCACAGCAGCGCCAGCAGGATGATGCCCAGCGACACCGTCTGCCCCAGGTCGGGCTGGGCCACGATCAGCGCCAGTGCGATGACCGCCGCGGGGACCAGCGGAATCAGCATCTCGCGCAGCGAGGCCCGCTCCAGCCGGCGGGCCGCCAGCAGATGCGCGCCCCAGATGGCGAACGCGATTTTCGCCAGCTCGGAGGGCTGCATCGAAAAGCCGGCGATGACGAACCACTTCCGCGACCCGTTCGCCAGGTTTCCGATGCCGGGAACCAGCACGAGCACCAGCAGGATGACGGTGACGACGTACCCGGTGAAGGCGACGCGGCGGATGAACCGCACCGACATGCGCAGGGAGGAATAGCAGGCGATCAGGCCGATCACCGTCCACAGCACCTGCTTGCCGAAGATCACCCAGGCCGACCCGTCGGCGTCGTAGGACCGCACGCCCGAGGCCGACAGCACCATGATCAGGCCGAGCGTGGTCAGCAGCCCGGCCACGGCGATGATCAGGTGAAACGAGGTCATGGGCCGGCTCAGCCAGGCGCCGAACCGGTTGCGTTCCTCGGCCGCCTGCTTGTTCGCCGAAGGCTTGGCCTCGGAGGTGCCGACGATCGGGCCGGTGGCCTCGGCCTCGCCCGGTTCGGCGGCCGCGGTTGGCTCAGAAGCCGTCCCCGAAGTGTCCTTGCCCCGGCGTCTCAGCCGGGCCAGCGGGTTACCCACGCCCGCCTACCGGGTGGCCGCGCGGACGGCGGCGGCGAAGGCGTCGCCGCGGTCGGCGTAGCCGCTGAACTGGTCGAACGACGCGCCGGCCGGGGCCAGCAGCACGGTGTCGCCGGGCTGCGCCAGGTCGCGGGCCGCGGCGACCGCGGCCGTCATGACGGAAGTGCCGAGATCCCCGCCCGAATGTTTCACTTCTGTCACATTTGCACCAACAACCACAGCCGTCGCATTCATATCAGCATCCTCGCCTGTCACAACCTGGACGACGGGGACATCCGGCGCGTGTCGCGATAACGCCTCTGCAACCTCTTGCCGATCTCGGCCGATGAGCACGGCGCCGACCAGGTGAGAGGCCATCCTGGCGACCTCCGCGTCCACCGACGCGCCCTTGAGCAAACCGCCGGCCACCCAGACCACGCGCGGGTAGGCCAGCACGGACGCCTGGGCGGCGTGCGGGTTGGTGGCCTTGGAGTCGTCGACGTAGGTGATGCCGTCGGCGACGGCGACCACCTCCGCCCGATGCCGGCCCACCCGAAAGGACGCGATGGCCTGGGCGATCGCCTCGGCGGGCACGCCGACGCTGCGGGCCAGCGCCGCCGCGGCCAGGGCGTCGAGGATGCCCACGGGCCCGGGCACCGGAATCGATTCGACCGGCAGGAGCGCGAGGTCGTCGGCGAACGCGCGGTCGATCAGCTGGCCGTCGCGCACGCCCAGTTCGCCCGCCGCCGGTTCGCCGAGCCGGAAGCCGACGCGCACGGGCGCCGCCGCGGTGCCCAGCAGCGCGGCGGCCCGCTCGTCGTCGAGACCCACCACCGCCACCCGGCCGCCCAGCACCCGCGCCTTCGCCGCGGTGTAGTCGGCCATGGTGGAGTGCCAGTCCAGGTGGTCTTCGGCGATGTTGAGCACGGCGCCCGCCTCGGGCCGCACCGACGGCGCCCAGTGCAGCTGGAAGCTCGACAGCTCGACGGCCAGCAGGTCCCCGGGCGCGTCGAGCACATCCAGCACCGGTTCACCGATGTTGCCGCACAACAGACTTCGCCTGCCCGCGGCCGTCAGCATCGCGTGCAGCATCGACGTCGTGGTGGTCTTGCCGTTGGTGCCGGTCACCACCAGCCACGGACGCGGCGGACCGTACCGGCCGGCAGCGTCGAGCCGCCAGGCCAATTCCACATCGCCCCAGACCGGCACGCCCGCCGCCGCCGCGGCGACCAGTAGCGGCGTCTCCGGCGAGAAGCCCGGGCTGGTGACGAGCAGGGCGTAGTCGGCAACGCGCTCGGTGGCCGCCGACGTGGTCAGGGTCGTCACGCCGGCCTCGGCGTGGCGCCGCAGCGTGCCCGGGTCGTCGTCGCACAGGGTCGGCACCGCGCGGAACCTTGTCAGGGCCGCCAGCACCGCCCTGCCGGTGATGCCGCCGCCGGCCACCAGCACCGGCGCGCCGGGCGCCAGGGGATCGAGCCCGGCCACGTCAGGCACCGATCGCGGCCAGCCACTCACCGTAGAAAAGGGCCACGCCCAGACCGCAGGTGATGGCCGTCAGCAGCCAGAAGCGGATGATCACCGTCGTCTCGGCCCAGCCCGCCAATTCGAAATGGTGGTGGAAGGGTGCCATCCGGAACACCCGGCGCCCGGTGGTGCGAAACGCCAGGATTTGCAGCACCACGGACGACACCTCGGCCACGAACAGCGAGCCCAGCACGACGGCGAGGATCTCGGTGCGGCTGGTGACCGACAGGCCCGCGATGATGCCGCCCAACGCCAGCGATCCGGTGTCCCCCATGAAAATCTTTGCGGGAGCGGCGTTCCACCACAAGAATCCGATGCAGGCGCCCGCGGTCGCGGCCGCGACGAGCGCCAGATCCAGCGGGTCGCGCACGTTGTAGCAGCCCAGACCCGGCGCGGTGACGCAGGCGTTGCGGTACTGCCAGAAGGTGATCAACACGTAGGCGGCGGTCACCATCGCCATGCTGCCGGCGGCCAGCCCGTCCAGGCCGTCGGTGAAGTTGACCGCATTGGACCAGGCGCTGACGACGACGACGCAGAACAACACGAACAGGCCGGGAGCCAAAGTGACGGTGGCGATTTCGCGCACGTACGACAGGTCCGAGCTCGCCGGCGTCAGCCCGCTGCCGTTGCGGAACCGCAACGCCAGCACCCCGAACACCACCGCGGCCGCGACCTGCCCGACGGTCTTGGCCGTCTTGTTCAGCCCGAGGTTGCGCGACCGGCGGATCTTGATCAGGTCATCAAGGAAGCCGACACCGCCGAGCACGGTCGCCAGGCCCAGCACCAGCAGACCGGACGCGGAGACGCCCTCCCCGTCGAACGCCAGCCCGACCAGGTGCGTCCCCAGGTATCCGGCCCAGATGCCGGCCAGTATCGCCACCCCGCCCATCGACGGGGTGCCGCGCTTGGTGTGGTGGCTGGGCGGGCCGTCCTCACGGGTGTGGTGGCCGAAACCCTGCCGGGTGAACAGGCGAATCAGCGCTGGCGTCAACAGGATTGACACGGCGAGCGCGATCGCGACGGCGATCAGGATCTGTCTCACGGGCGCGTCCCGCCGTCGTCACGAGCCAGCTTGTCGGCCAGCGCGCCCAACCCGGCCGCGTTGGAGGCCTTGACCAGGACCACGTCGCCGGGCTGCATCTCGGCCCGCAGCAACTCCAGCGCGGCGTCGGCGTCGGCCACGTTGACGGCCTCGGCCCCCCACGAGCCCTCCATGACCGCTCCGTGGTGCATGGCGCTCATCGACCTCCCACTTCCCACGACGACCAGTCGAGACACATCTAAGCGCACCGCCAGCCGGCCGATGCGATCGTGCTCGGCTACCGCATCCTCGCCGAGCTCGGCCATCTCCCCCAACACCGCCCAACTCCGGCGCTTTTCGGTGGGGCCGGCCCCGCGGCCGTGGGCGATCCAGGCCAGCGCCTGCAGCCCGGCCCGCATCGAGTCGGGGTTGGCGTTGTAGGCGTCGTCGATCACCGTGACGCCGTCCGCCCGGGTGGTCACGTGCATCCGGTGCCGCGACACCGGCCCCGCCTGCGCCAGCGCGGCCGCCACCTGCTCGACGGTCGCGCCGCATTGCAGCGCGACCGCGCCGGCGCACAGCGCGTTGGTGACCTGATGGTCGCCGTACACGCCCAGCTGCACTTCGGCCGCGCCGTTCATCGCGTGCAGGGTAAAGCGCGGCCTGGCCAGTGCGTCCAGCGACACTCCGTCCGCCCAGACGTCGCTGGGGCCGGCATCGGTGTGGCTGGACCGGCTGACCCGCACCACCCGCGCCCTGGTGACGCGGGCCATGGCCGCCACCGCCGGGTCGTCGAAGTTGAGGATCACCACACCGGACGGCGGAACCGATTGCGGCAGTTCGGATTTGGTGCGCGCGATGGCTTCGCGCGAGCCGAACTCGCCCAGGTGGGCGGTGCCGACGTTTAGCACCACCCCGACCGACGGCGTGGCGATGTCGGCCAGCGCGGCGATGTTGCCGGGGTGGCGGGCCGACATTTCGAGCACCAGGTAGTCGGTGTTACGCGTCGCCCGCAACACCGTCCACGGGTGCCCGAGCTCGTTGTTGAACGACCCTGGCGGGGCGACCACCTCGCCCAGCGGCTCGAGCACGGCGGCCACCAGGTCTTTGGTCGACGTCTTCCCCGACGAGCCGGTGATGCCGACGATGGTCAGTCCACCCGCAACCAGCTCGGCGGCCACCGCCTTGGCCAGCTTGGCCAGCGCCGAAAGCACCGCGGCGCCCGAGCCGTCGGCGTCGTGCTCGAGGACCCCGGCCCGCGCGTCGGCGGCGCTCACCGGCGGCACCACGATGGCGGGCACGCCGACCGGCCGGGCGGCCAGCACGGCGGCCGCCCCGGCCGCCACGGCCGCGCCCGCGTAGTCGTGACCGTCGGCGCGGGCCCCGGGCAGCGCGAGGAACAAGCCACCGGAACCGACTGCCCGCGAGTCGAATTCGACGGTGCCGGTGACCCGCAGCTCCGCGGCCGCGGCCGGTGAGATGTCGGCCAGCGTGCCGCCCACGATCTCGGCGATCTGCGCGATGGTCAGGTCGATCATCGCCGCCCCTCCAGCGCTCGGGCCAACTCAACCCGGTCGTCGAAGGGTCGGACCTCCCTTGCCGAACGTTGTCCGGTCTCGTGGCCCTTGCCCGCGACCAGCACCACGTCGCCCGGGCCGGCCCACGCCACCGCGTGTTCGATCGCCGCCCGCCGGTCGCCGATCTCGACGACCTCGGCCCCACCGCCGGCCCCGGCCGCCCCGGCCAGGATCGCGCGGCGGATGGCGGCCGGGTCCTCGCCGCGGGGGTTGTCATCGGTGACGACGACCAGGTCGGCCAGCTCGGCCGCGGTCGCTCCCATCGGCGCCCGCTTGCCCGGGTCGCGTTCGCCGCCGGCGCCGAACACCACCGCCACCCGGCGACCCGGGCGCGCCAGCGTGGTCAGCACCGCCCGCAGCGCGCCCGGCTTGTGGGCGTAGTCGACCAGCGCCAGGAAGTCCTGCCCGCGATCGATCTCTTCCATGCGGCCGGGCACCCGGGTCGTCAACAAACCCGGCGCGGCCTGCTCCGGCGAGACCCCGACCGCATCCAGAATGGCCAGCGCGACAAGGCAATTGGCGATGTTGTAATCGCCCGGCAGCCGGATGCCGACCCGGTGGCGGACGCCGGCGGGGTCGATCGCGGTGAACTGCTGTCCCCCGGCGCCCATCGGGGTGACGTCCATGGCACGCCAGTGCGCGGGCTGGCCGGCGGCGCTGACGGTGATCGCGTCTCCAGCGCGGGCGGCCATGGCGCGCCCGGCGTCGTCGTCGACGCAGACCACCACCCGGCGGGCGCGCAGTGGCGACGCGGGATCGAACAGCTTCGCCTTGGCCTCGAAGTAGTCGGCCATGGTGGGGTGGAAGTCGAGGTGGTCGCGGGACAGGTTGGTGAAGCCGCCCACCGCGAATTTCGTGCCGTCCACGCGGCCCAGCGCCAGCGCGTGGCTGGACACCTCCATGACGACGGTGTCCACCCCGCGCTCGGCCATCGCCGCGAACATCGCCTGCAGCGCGGGGGCCTCCGGCGTGGTCAGCGCGCTCGGGACGTCGGCCCCGTCCATGCGGATGCCGACGGTGCCGATCAGTCCTGCCGTCCGGCCGGCCGCGCGCAGCCCGGACTCGACCAGATACGTCGTGGTCGTCTTGCCCGAGGTTCCGGTGATGCCGACGACGGTCGTGCGCTCCGAGGGGTTGCCGTAGACCGTGGCGGCCAGGGCACCGAGCACGCCGCGCGGCGCCGGGTGCACCAGCGTCGGCACGGCCGCCGCCGACGCGCCCATCTCCGCGACCCCGGCGGCATCGGTCAGGACGGCGACGGCGCCGCGTTCGATCGCCTCGCCCGCGTACCGGGCCCCGTGCGTCGACGCCCCGGTCAGCGCGGCGAACAGGTCGCCGGGATGCACGTCCTGGGCCCGTAGCGTCACCCCGGTGATGGCCACGTCCGGCACCGCCGCGCCGCGGTCGGCGAGCACCGCGCCGACCTGGGCCGCCAGCGCGGGCAGGCGCGTTCCCGCGCCTGCGCTGGGACGCAAACCAGTGGGCACCGACAAACCTCCCGTCCACACACGTGGTCCTCATGATCGGCCATGACACCCTACCGAGAGGCGCCTGCCACGCAGGTGGGCTCGTCGATTGAGTGTGCGTTGTGGGCCTTGCGCGTGCGCCGAGGGCGTTATTCGGGCCCGAATTCCGCCCTCAGCGCACGCTCGGCGCCGTCACCGCACGCGCCGCGGGTCGCCGCTAGGTGGCCTGCAACGTCAGGGGCGGGCCCGGGTCGGGCGAGAGCGGCACGTTTTCGCGCTGCATCAGCCAGCCGGCGATGTTGTGGAACAGCGGGGCCGCCGAGTGGCCCGGCGTACCGTCCGCGTTGCGATCCGGGTTGTTCATCATGATGCCGATGACGTAGCGCGGATTGTCGACCGTGGCCATTCCGGCGAAGGTGATCCAGTAGACGTTGTCGAAGTAGCAACCGCAGGCCGGGTTGATCTGCTGGGCGGTGCCCGTCTTGCCCGCCATCTGGTAACCCGTCACCGCGGCGGCGGGCCCGGTGCCCTGCTGATAACCCATCGGGTCGCGTTGCACGACGGCGCGCAGCATGTTGCGCACGGTCTGCGCGGTCTGCGGCGACACCACCCGCACGCCTTCGGGCCGCGGTTCTTCGGTCCGGGTGCCGTCGGGCGCGATGGTGGCCTTGACGATCCGCGGCGGAACGCGAACCCCGTCGTTGGCGATCGTCTGGTACATGCCGGCCATCTGCAGCAGAGTCATCGAAAGGCCCTGCCCGATGGGCAGGTTCGAGAACGTGCTGCCCGACCATTGGTCGATGGGTGGCACCAGGCCGGCGCTCTCGCCCGGCAGGCCCACGTTGGTGCGTTGCCCGAGGCCGAATTTGCGGACCATGTCGTAGAAGCGTTCCGGGCCGACGCGCTGGGCGAGCATCAAAGTGCCGACGTTGGAGGACTTTCCGAACACGCCGGTCGTGGTGTAGGGCATCACGCCGTGTTCCCACGCGTCGTGGATGGACACCCCGCCCATCTGGATCGACCCGGGCACCTGCAACACCTCATCGGGGTTGGACAAGCCGTACTCGATCACCGAAGACGCGGTGATGACCTTGTTGACCGAGCCGGGCTCGAACGGCGAGGACACCGCCAGGTTGCCCAGCTGTCTGTCGCCCTGACGCCCGATGTCCTGCGACGGGTCAAAGGTGTTGTCGTTGGCCATGGCCAGCACCTCGCCGGTCTTCGAGTCCAGCACGACGGCCGAAACATCGTGCGCGCCCGAGAGATTCTTGGCCTGCTGCACCTGCTGCTGCACATAGAACTGGATGTCGTCGTCGAGCGTCAGCTGGACCGTCGAACCGTTGACCGCCCGATGCCGGTTGCGGTAACTGCCGGGGATGACGACGCCGTCGGAGCCGCGGTCATAGGTGACCGAGCCGTCGGTGCCGGACAACACGGAGTCGAGCGACTCCTCCAGCCCCAGCAGCCCATGACCGTCCCAGTCGATGCCGCCGACGATGTTGGCCGCCAACGACCCGCCGGGATACTGCCGCAGATCCTGGCGCTCCGAACCGACCTCGGGGTACTTGTCGGAGATCGCGCTGGCCACCGCGGGGTCGACGGCGCGGGCCAGATACACGAACGTCTCGTCGCTCTGCAACTTCTTCAGCACCGTCGCGGAGTCCGGCTTGTTGCCCAGCCGGGTGGAGACCTCCTTGGCGATGTCGCGCAGCCGCTGCGCGGGATCGGGTGCCACCGAGTTCTTGGCCTTGGCCTCTTCCAGCTGCTTACGAATCCGCTTGGGCTGGAACGTCAACGCGCGCGACTCCGTGGTGAACGCCAGCTGATCCTTGTTGCGGTCGACGATGCTGCCGCGCACCGCCTTCTCGACGTCGGTGACCTTGAGCTGACCCGCGGCCTGGGCGCGCAGCGTCGGCGCGTTGGTCACCTGCAGGACGAACAGCTGGACCGCCGCCACCACGACCAGGATCCCGATGGCCGCGTTGCCGGCCCGGTGCCGAAAGACGAACGACGCGCCGCGGGTGCCCGCCTGCACGAGCTGCCGGGTGCGCCGCTCCCGCGCCGAATGCCCGGTCGCCACCGCGTCCGAGGCCTTCTTGGCGTCCTTGGCCTTGCCCTTGCGGAATCGCTTCGGTTCCCGCGGATCCTGCGCCTGTTGCTTCGCGCGCCGCTTGGGTTGCCGAATCCCCTTGGCTTCCTGCGCCTTCCGGGGTCCGCGGGTGGCCTGCGACCGGCGGGCCCGCGCGGAGTCGCCGCGGCTCATCGGGGCGCACCCGGCGCCGCGACGGGGCCCGGCGCCACGGGCTGCGGCGCGAGCACCGGCGCCGCGGGGACGACGGGCGCGGCGGGGATGGCCCCCCGCTGCACCGGGACCGGCACCTCCGCGGGCAGCGGTGCGGGCACCTGGCCGGGCGGCGGAACGGGCATGCCGCCCAACGGGATCGGCACCTCAGCGGGCAAGGGGGCGAGCGCCGGCCCGGCCGGCGCGGGCAAGCCCGGCACCGGCGCACCCGGCGTGGGCATCGCGGCGGGGGCCTGCCCGGTGACGGGCGCCCCCGGCACGGCCGGCGCGCCGGGCAGCTGCGGCGCGGTCTGGCCCAGGTGCTGGCCGCCGAGCGTCGCTGACCCGTCCGGTGCGCGCAGCAGCGCCTCGGGTCCGGGCCGCGCGGGGACGGGCGCCGCCGGGTCGGGTTGCAACCGGATCGGCACCTCGGCCGGCGGCGCCGGCGGTGCCGGGGGTGCCGGCGGACCCTGTTCGGGCAGTTTGCTGTTCAACGGAGGGGGCGGCACGCCGTCGGCCGGCTTCGGTGTGCCGACGACCACCCAGTTCCCGGACGGGTCCTGGACCAGGTGCGCGGTGTCCCGCGTCGGGATCATGCCCTGTTTGCGGGCCGCTTCGGCGAGCGCCGGCGCCGATTCCGCCTCGCGCACATCGCGTTCCAGCGCCTCTTTCTGCTGTTGCAGCAGCCGGGTTTTCTCGCGGGCGTGGCTCAATTTGTAGGAGCGCTCGGCGGAGTCCGTGGACAACCACAGCGTGAGACCCAGCCCGACGCCGAGCGCACCGATGACCAACACGACAAACGGAACCTTGCTCGCCAGGGTGCGGGGCCGCAGGTCGATCGAGGCCAGCCTGGCCGCCAACCGTTCGCTCAGGCGGGGACGAACCACCTTGGGCGCCTTGGCCTTCCGCGCCTTGGCCCGGGCCTTCGCCTGACTCGCGTTCTTGGGCCGTGCCGGCCGCTCGACCGGCCGGGCGATGGGGCTGGTGTGCGGGCCGGACTTGGGCGCACGGCTCTCACGCGTGGGCGCCGACGCCCGCCCCGGCCGGGTCCGGCGCGCCGGGCCGGGATCGGCCGACGAGCGTCCGCCCCGCCTGGCGGAGCCGTCGCGCCCGCCGCGGCGATTCGGCGTCTCCCGCTTTGCTTTCATGCGTCGCCCTTTCCGGTTGCCTGCTGGACCCGTTGGACAGCTCGTAGTCGCACCGCGGCGCTGCGCGGATTGCGCTCCACCTCGGCGGCGTCCGCACGTTCGGCGCCGTGCGTCAGCGACCGGAATCGCGGCTCGTGGCCGGGAAGTTCGACCGGCAGATCCACCGGCGTGCGGGACGCGACCGCGTCCGCGAACAGCCGCTTGACGATCCGGTCTTCCAGCGATTGGTAGGCCAGCACCACCATGCGTCCGCCCACGGCGAGCGCGTCCAGCCCGGCCGGGATCGCGCTGCGTAACGAGTTCAGTTCGTCGTTGACCGCGATCCGCAGGGCCTGGAAGGTCCGCTTGGCGGGGTGTCCCCCGGTGCGCCGCGCGGGGGCCGGGATCGCTTGGTAGAGCAACTCGACCAACTCCGCCGTCGAGGTGAAGGGTGCGCGGGCGCGCCGGCGCACGATCTGCGCGGCGATGCGGCGCGCGAACCGCTCCTCGCCGTAGCGGTGCAGGATGTCGGCCAGCGCCGCCTCGTCGTAGGTGTTGAGGATGTCCGCCGCGGTCAACGACGACTCGGGGTCCATCCGCATGTCCAACGGCGCGTCCTGCGCGTACGCGAAGCCCCGCTCGGCGCGGTCGAGCTGCATGGACGACACCCCTAGGTCGAACAGCATCCCGTCGACCGATGCCGCTGTGGCGTAACCGTTTTCGGCCAGCGCGGCGGCCAGGCCGTCATAGCGGGTGTGCACCAGCGTGATCCGGTCGGCGAATCGGTCGAGCCGCGCCCGGGTGATTGCCAGCGCATTGGGGTCGCGGTCGAGTCCGATCAGTCGCAGCCCGGGCAGGTCGCTCAGGAAGCGTTCGGCATGCCCACCCGCCCCCAGGGTGGCGTCGAGCAGCACCGCGCCCGAACCGTCGGCGTGGTGACGGGTCAGCGCGGGGGTGAGCAGTTCGACGCAACGGTCCAGCAGGACGGGTACGTGCCCGAAGTCTCCCGAATCGTCAGCCACCGCAACACCTCCCCGGATCGGGCGAGACGCCCCTGCATCGAGGTCCCTGTCCGAAGGCACGAACCTGGCGTTGGGGAAGTACGCCAGGGTCGGTTCGGGCAGAGGCCACGTTGCACGGGCATGCGCCTCAGATGATGTCGCCGAGTGCTTCATCGCTGGCCGCGGAGAAGTTCTCTTCGTGGGTCTGCTGGTAGTCCTGCCAGGCTTGCGCGTCCCAGATTTCGAGGTAATCGACCGCTCCGATCACCACGCAATCCTTGGACAGGTTGGCGTAGCGGCGGTGGTCGGCCGACAGCGTGATGCGCCCCTGCGCGTCGGGATGCTGCTCGTCGGTTCCCGCGGCGAGATTGCGCAGGAACGCGCGGGCGTCGGGGTTGCTCCGCGAGGCCTTGCTCGCCCGGCGCGCGAGCTGCTCGAATTCCCCGCGCGGGTAGACGGCGAGGCTGTGGTCTTGGCTCTTGGTGACCATCAACCCCCCTGCCAGCGCGTCGCGGAACTTGGCGGGCAGCGTGAGCCGCCCCTTGTCGTCGAGTTTGGGCGTGTAGGTGCCGAGAAACACCTGCTCACCTCCCCTGTGGGGTCACCCAAACACTGCAGCCACCATACCCCACAATCCCCCACTTCGCCCCATTCCTAGGGTGTCGCGGCGGAGTTTTTCGGGTTATCCGCCACCCACGGCCGCTCCCATCGGGGCGCGGTGGCTCCCAGGGCCACGTCGCGCACCCCGGCGGACGGAAGAAAACCCCACTTCAGGGCCTCGCCACGGGGCCAGTGGGGCATAGTGGGGCCGCTCGGTGGGGCCGGGTGGGGCGTGGGGCCTGCGTCAAAACTCGGTTCGGGCTCGATCCGGCGTCAAAACGGCATCGACCGCCCGACGGTCGCCGGCCGGCCGGGTCGCGTCGGCGATGATGGCGCCGCCGGCCCGCTGCGGGCGTGAAAAAGGGGTAGCCGCGGGGCTACCCCGATGGGTTGACGGTTGCCGCTAGTCGTCGAAGCGGCGGCGGAACCGGTCTTCCATCCGGCTGGTGAACGAACCCCCGCCGCCCTTGTTGCGGCGCTGGCGCGACGAGCCGGACGCCGATCCGGGGAGGTCGGGCCGGCCGGACAGCCGTGGGCCGGTGATGGCGAACACGACGCCGCCGAACATCACGATGAATCCGAAGACGCTGAGGATCGGGAAGTTTCCGATCATGGTGGCCTTGAACGCCACTCCTGAGACCAGCATCGCCAGGCCGATGACGAACAGCGCCGCGCCCTGCAGGCGGCGGCGCGCGGTGGGCGCGCGGAACCCCCCGCCGCGGACGCTCGACGCGAATTTGGGGTCTTCGGCATAGAGAGCGCTCTCGATCTGATCGAGCATCCGCTGCTCATGATCGGAGAGTGGCATTCGTCCCTCCTTGCCGACAGTTTGACGCGTAACTATCGATAGCACGCGGATGCCCGTTGCGGGGGCAACTATTCGAAATGATACGAGGTCAATCTGTGCCTTACCACTGGTTCGGTGCCGATTCTATCCCCGCCGCGGCCGGGCATCAGCCGCAGCCGCAACGGCGGTGCGCTACAACCGCCTTGCCGAACCGGCATGGTTCCCCGGTTCATTGCCGCGACCGCTCGTCGGGGAACCCGCCGCGGGTCCGATAATGACGGTGGCAGCGCGCCGTTGGACCACGGGATGAGGAGGGCACCGCGAGTTGGCGATATTCCTCATCGATCTGCCGCCCACCGATATGGAGCGCCGTCTCGGTGACGCCCTGAAGGTGTATGTGGACGCGATGCGGTACCCGCGGGGCACCGAGAACCAGCGCGCGGCGATGTGGCTCGAGCACATCCGCCGCCACGGGTGGCAAGGGGTGGGCGTCGTCGATGTCGAACTGGCCGAGGGCGCGCCGATCCCGCCGGCGGCGGAGCTGAGCAAGGCGCCGCTGCTCGGCGTGGCCTACGGCTACCCCGGGGCGCCCGGGCAGTGGTGGCAGCAACAGGTCGTCCTCGGCATGCAACGCGGCGGGCTGTCGGCCCAGGAGATCGCCGGCCTGATGAGCAGCTATTTCGAGTTGACCGAACTGCACATCCACCCCCGCGCGCAGGGGCGCGGCCTCGGGGAGGCGCTGGCCCGGCGGCTGCTGGCCGGCCGGGCCGAAAAGAATGTCCTGCTGTCCACCCCGGAGACCAACGGCGAGCCGAACCGGGCCTGGCGGTTGTACCGGCGGCTGGGTTTCACCGACGTCATCCGCCGCTACCACTTCGCGGGTGACCCACGGGCGTTCGCGATCCTGGGCCGCAAGCTGCCCCTGTGACCGCCGGCTCGGGGGCGCGCCCGGACGGACATGCCGAAGCGGCGCGCCGCATCTGGCACGATGACCTGGTGCGCGCCAGCCTCGCCCCGTGCCGACCCGCCGGATTCACCGCGCGGCGGCGCCGCTTGGTGGCCATCGCGATGCTGCTCATGCTGGTGCCGCTGGCCACCGGGTGCCTGCGGGTGCGGGCGTCGCTCACCATCTCGCCCGACGACCTGGTGTCCGGTGAGATCGTCGCCGCCGCTAAACCCAAGACGCCCAAGGACACCGGCCCGCAGCTCGACAGCAACAACCTGCCGTTCAGCCAGAAGGTGGCGGTGTCCAACTACGACAGCGACGGCTACGTCGGGTCGCAGGCGGTGTTCTCCGATCTGACCTTCGCGGAGTTGCCGCAGCTGGCCAACATGAACTCCGACGCGCAGGGCGTCAACCTGTCGCTGCGCCGCAACGGCAACCTGGTGATCCTGGAGGGCCGGGCGGACCTGACGTCGCTGACCGATTCCGAGGCCGAGGTCGAGCTGACCGTCGCCTTCCCGGGCGTGGTGACTTCCACCAACGGCGATCGGGTCGAGTCCACCGTGGTGTCCTGGAAACTCAAGCCGGGCGTGGTGACCACGATGACCGCCCAGGCCCGCTACACCGACCCGAACACCCGGTCGTTCACCGGGGCCGGCGTCTGGCTGGGCATCGCGTCCTTCGCGGCGGCCGGCGTGGTGGCGCTGCTGGCGTGGATGAACCGCGACCGCTCCCCGCGGCTCACCGCACCGCGCGACCAGTCGCCGAGCTAGCCCTGCGGGGCGGGTGACCAGTACGCCAGCATCTCGGCGAACGTCTGGAAGGCGGGCGCCGAGACGCCGTAGGTCGCCTCCAGGTGGATGCTCAGCGGGAAGCCCAGCTCCGCGACCCCGTCGATCACGCGTTTGTACAGGTCGACCATCAGCTGGCGCTTCTCGGGCGGTTCGCTGGCGGCCAGCCGCCTCACGAATTCCTGCTCGGCGGCCACCGCCGCGTTACCCGAGTCCTGGATCAGCCAGTTGATCAGGCCGACCCGGCTCTCCATCTTCGGGACGAACCCGAACGACAGCAGGATCTCCGGCCGGTGGTCGGTGCTGGCGGCGAATTCGCGCAGGAATCCCACGATCGCGTCCGAATACAGCAGCTGGGTCATGCCGTAGGTCGCGCCCTGGTCGCACTTGAAGTTGAACCGGCCCTGTTCGCCGTCCCGGGTGGGGATCAGGATCACCCCGCGGTTGGGCACCAGGTCGCGGTAGATGGACAGGGCGTCGGTCGGGGCGACGCCGGAGCCTTCACCGTCGTTCATGGTGCGCGGAACGCCGACGAAGACCACGCCCTCCATTCCGGCCGCGCGCAACTCGGTCAGCCGCCGGCGCAGCGACGGCTCGTCGGAGAAGGCGGTCACCTGGGTGCACAGGCCGTGCAGCCCGGCCAGCTCGGGCTTGACGATCGACCAGAAGTCCAGCACGTCCAGTTTGGTCTTCATCGTGATCGGACGGTCGTCGTCCTCGGCGATGATGCCCGGGATCATCACGTGCCGCAGCCGGCCGTCCAGACCGGTTTCCGCCGAGAACTGCACCACTTTTCGCGCGTCTTCGAGCGCCCGCTCCCGGCCTTCGTCGGCGTTGGGCGGCACCAGCTCGAGCGCAATGGTGTTGAGTGTCACGCGGCTTCTCTCCATCCGACGACTAGCGGCTTGAGCTTCCCCGGCCGCACGGCAGTGGGCGGTCCCGGCACCCCGACAGCATAGGCGGGGGGCTACTTGCCAAGATCCCCGGTGCGGCGCCGAATACACTGGTCGGGCCCGCGACAAACCGTGCCGCGTCGAGCAGAAAGTCGAGCAGAAAGGGGTGCCGCGCTGAGCCCCAACGCCCCAGCGGCAGCGGCAACCGTCGAGTTGACCGGCGCGATCACCGATCGGCTTCGGCAATACCTGCGCGACCGGCGCGCCGACACCGCCTACATCGGCAGCGACTACGAACTCATGGTCGGGGCGCTCGAGGATTTCGTGCTCAACGGGGGCAAGCGGCTGCGGCCGGCCTTCGCCTACTGGGGCTGGCGGGCCGTCGCGGCCGGGGAACCCGATTCCGAAGTGCTGCTGCTGTTTTCCGCGCTGGAGCTGCTGCACGCCTGCGCCCTGGTGCACGACGACGTGATCGACGACTCCTCGACCCGCCGCGGCCGGCCCACCGCGCATGTCCGGTTCGCGGCCCTGCATCGCGACCGGCAGTGGCGCGGCTCCCCGGAGCGGTTCGGGCTGTCGGCCGCCATCCTGCTCGGCGACCTCGCGTTGTCGTGGGCCGACGACATCGTGCTTCGCGCGGGCCTGGCGCCCGACGCCGCGCGGCGCGTCCAGCGGGTATGGGCCGAAATCCGCACCGAGGTGCTGGGCGGCCAATTCCTGGACATCGTCGCCGAGGCCAGCGCCGCCGAGTCGATCGCGTCGGCGATGAACGTCGATACCTACAAGACCGCCTGTTACACGGTGTCGCGGCCGCTGCAGTTGGGGGCGGCCGCCGCCGCCGACCGGCCCGACGTGCAGGAGGTCTTCGGCCGGTTCGGGACCGACCTCGGGGTGGCGTTTCAGCTCCGCGACGACGTGCTGGGCGTGTTCGGGGATCCGGCGGTGACCGGCAAGCCGTCGGGTGACGACCTGCGGTCGGGCAAGCGCACCGTGCTGCTGGCTGAGGCCGTCGAGTTGGCCGAGCGATCAGATCCGTTGGCCGCCAAGCTGTTACGCGATTCGATCGGCGCGCAGCTGACCGACGCGCAGGTGGACCGGCTGCGCGAGGTGATCGAGTCGGTGGGCGCCCTGGCCGCGGCGGAGCAACGCATCGCCGAGCTGACCCGACGCGCGCTGGCCGCGCTGGCGGCCGCACCCATCGACGCGGCGGCCAAAGCCGGACTCACCGACCTGGCCAGACTGGCCACCGACCGGTCCGCCTGAACCGATGACCACTCCGACGCACACCCCGCCCTCCGGCTCGCCGGCAGCGAAACCGGCTGACGGCGGCGGCTTTTCGCGGTTGCGCGCGTTCGCCGTTTCCGAGGACGCCCGGCCGGCGAAGCTGGGCATGCTCGGCGCGGCGCTGATCACCGTGGGCGGCCTTGGCGCGGGCAGCACCCGCCAACACGACCCGCTGCTGGAATCAATGCACATGTCCTGGCTGCGTTTCGGCCACGGCCTGGTGTTGTCGTCTGTGGTGTTGTGGACCGGCGTGGGCCTGATGCTGATCGCGTGGCTGGGCTTGGGCCGGCGCGTGCTGGCCGGCGAAGTGACCGAGTTCATGATGAAGGCCACCACCGGCTTCTGGCTGGTGCCATTGCTGGTGTCGGTGCCCGTCTTCAGCCGGGACACCTACTCGTACCTGGCCCAGGGCGCGCTGCTGCGCGACGGCCTGGATCCGTACGCCGTCGGACCGGTCGCCAACCCGAACAGCTTGCTGGACAACGTAAGTCCCATCTGGACGATCACCACCGCCCCGTACGGCCCCGCGTTCATTCTGGTGGCAAAGCTGGTCACCATGGCCGTCGGCAACAACGTGGTGGCCGGAACGGCGCTGCTGCGCCTGTGCATGCTGCCGGGGCTGGCCCTGCTGATCTGGGCCGCCCCCCGCCTGGCCCGCCACCTGGGCAACGACGGCTCGACGGCCCTGTGGATCTGCGTGCTCAACCCGCTGGTGCTCATCCACCTGATGGGCGGGGTGCACAACGAGATGCTCATGGTGGGACTGATGGCCGCCGGCATCGCGCTGAGCTTCGCCGGGCGCCACGTCCTGGGCACGACGCTGATCACCGTGGCGATCGCGGTCAAGGCCACGGCCGGGATCGCCCTGCCGTTCATGGTGTGGGTGTGGATGCGGCACTTGCGCGACCGTCGCGGCTACCGGCCGGCCACGGCATTCGTGGCCGCCGCGGCCATGTCGCTGCTGATCTTCGTCGTCGTGTTCGGCATCCTGTCGGCCGTGGCCGGCGTCGGGCTGGGCTGGCTGACGGCGCTGGCCGGGTCGGTGAAGATCATCAACTGGCTGACGGTGCCGACCGCGGCCGCCAACATCATCCACGCCGTGTTCAGCGGGTTCTTCCCGGTGCACTTCTACCCGATGCTGCGGATCGCCCGCCTCGTCGGGGTCGCCGTCATCGCCATGGCGCTGCCGCTGTTGTGGTGGCGGTTCCGGCGCGACGATCGGGAGGCACTGACCGGCATCGCGATCTCGATGCTCGTCGTGGTGCTGTTCGTCCCCGCGGCCTTGCCGTGGTACTACTCCTGGCCGCTGGCGGTGGTCGCCCCGCTGGCGCAGTCCCGACGGGCGATCGCGATCATCGCCGGCCTGTCCACGTGGGTGATGGTGATCTTCAAACCCGATGGCTCACACGGGATGTACTCGTGGCTGCACTTCTTGCTGGCCACCGCCTGCGCGCTGATCGCCTGGTACAGCCTGCACCGCGCCCCCGACCGGCGGGCCGGCCAAGCCGAGGAAGCCGCGCTCGCCGCTCAGTAAGCCATGGCCTGCGCCCGGCGCACGACCTCCCGCGCCTGATGCGCGTGTAGGGCGTCGACGGGGCGGGCGTTGCTGATGGAATCCCGGCTGCCGTCGTGGGTGATCGTCAGCGACGGGTCGGGGGTGAACAGCCACCGCACGATCTCCGTGTCGTGGTAGCCGCCGTCGTGCAGGATGGTCAGCAGCCCGGGCAGGCTCTTGACCACCTCACCGGACTTGGTGAAGAACACCTGCGGCACCACCACGCCGCCGTCGCGCTTCACCGCGACCAGGTGGCCTTCCCGGAGTTGCTGCTGCACCTTGCTGACCGAAATCCGGAGCAATTCGGCGACCCGCGGCAGGTCGTAGGTCGGCTCGTCGGGATCCAATACGTCGTCGCCGGCAGGAACACTGCTCACGGCGCAAGTGTAGGCCTTGCCACGGCCTTGTGAAGGCATGTTTTTCCGCCCGATTGCACCGTCACCCCTACGATGGCCCCGTGGCCGGACCCCCGACGGGAGACCCCTTGGACAGTGCATTGCTGGACGGCCGCTACCTGGTGCAGTCGAAGATCGCCAGCGGCGGCACGTCGACGGTGTACCGCGGCCTCGACACCCGGCTCGACCGCCCCGTCGCGGTGAAGGTGATGGATTCCCGCTACGCCGGCGACGAGCAGTTCCTGACGCGCTTCCAGCGCGAGGCCCGCACGGTCGCGCGGCTCAAGGACCCCGGCCTGGTCGCCGTCTACGACCAGGGCCTGGACTCCCGGCACCCCTTCTTGGTGATGGAGCTCGTCGAGGGCGGGACGCTGCGCGAGCTGCTGGCCGAGCGCGGGCCGATGCCGCCCTATGCCGTGGCCGCGGTGCTGCGTCCCGTGCTGGGCGGGCTCGCGGCCGCGCACCGGTCCGGCCTGGTCCATCGCGACGTCAAGCCCGAGAACGTGCTGATCTCCGACGACGGCGACGTCAAGATCGCCGATTTCGGCCTGGTCCGTGCCGTGGCCGCCGCCGGAATCACTTCCACCAGCGTCATTTTGGGCACCGTCGCCTACCTGTCGCCCGAACAGGTGCGCGACGGTGACGCCAGCCCGCGCAGCGACGTGTACTCCGCCGGAATCCTCGCCTACGAGCTGCTGACCGGGCGCACCCCGTTCACGGGCGACTCGCCGCTGGCCATCGCGTACCAACGGCTGGACACCGAGGTGCCGCCGCCCAGCGCGGCGATCGACGGTGTGCCCCCGCAGTTCGACGAGTTCGTGCGGCGCGCGACCGCGCGCGACCCGGCCAACCGGTACGCCGACGCGATCGAGATGGGCACCGAGCTGGACGCGATCGCCGAAGAGCTTGCGCTGCCGGACTTCTCCGTCCCCGCGCCGCGCAATTCCGCGCAACACCGGTCGGCGGCGCTGCACCACAGCCGCCTGAGCCAGCGTCCGGCCGGCGCGCAACAGCCCGCACCGGTCCGCCACCCCACACGCCAGCTGACCCGCGGCCCCGAGGGCCTCTCGGAGCCGCCGCGCGCGCCGGTGTCCGACGACGAGCCCGACGAGGACTACGAATACGCCCCTGTCACAGGCGAATTCGCGGGCATTCCGATCGCCGAGTTCGCATACGCCCGCCAGCGCGGCCGGCGCCTGGTGCTGATCTGGTTCGCGCTGGTGCTGGCGCTCACCGGGATGGTCGCCACCGCGGCGTGGACGATCGGCAGCAACCTGAACGGACTGTTCTAGTCGCGCAGCATCTCGGCGACCAGGAAGGCCAACTCCAGCGATTGCTGGGTGTTCAGCCGCGGGTCGCAGGCGGTCTCGTAGCGCCCGGCCAGGTCGAGGTCCGAAATGTCTTGCGCCCCACCGAGGCATTCGGTGACGTCCTCGCCGGTGATCTCGACGTGGATGCCGCCCGGGTGGGTGCCCAGCGCGCGGTGCACCTCGAAGAAGCCCTGCACCTCGTCGACGACGCGGTCGAAGTGCCGGGTCTTGTACCCGTTGGACGACTCGTGGGTGTTGCCGTGCATGGGGTCGCACTGCCAGATCACCTGGTGACCGGTGGCCTGGACCTTCTCCACGATGGGGGGCAGCAGGTCGCGCACCTTGTTGTTGCCCATCCGGCTCACCAAGGTCAACCGGCCGGGCTTGTTGTTCGGGTCGAGCCGTTCCACGTATTCGACGGCCAGTTCCGGGGTCATCGTCGGGCCGATCTTCACGCCGATCGGGTTGGCGATCACCTCCGCGAACGCGATGTGCGCGCCGTCGAGCTGGCGGGTGCGCTCGCCGATCCAGACGGTGTGCGCCGACAGGTCGAACAGCTGCGGCTCGCCGTCGTCGCTTTCCGACAGCCGCAGCATGGCCCGCTCGTAGTCGAGCACCAAAGCCTCATGGCTGGCGTAGATTTCGGCGGTCTGCAGGTTGCGGTCGGCCACGCCGCATGCGCTCATGAACCGCAGGCCCCGGTCGATTTCGGTGGCCAGCGCCTCGTAGCGCGCGCCGGCCGGCGACGTCCGCACGAATTCCCGGTTCCAGTCGTGGACCAGATGCAGCGACGCCAGCCCCGAGGACGTCAGCGCCCGCACCAGGTTCATCGCCGCACTGGCGTTGGCGTAGGCGCGCACCAGCCGCGACGGGTCGTGCTCGCGGGCGGCCGCATCCGGCGCGAAGCCGTTGATCATGTCCCCGCGGTAGGACCGCAACCCCAGGGCGTCGATGTCGGCCGACCGCGGCTTGGCGTACTGGCCGGCGATGCGGGCCACCTTGACCACCGGCATGCTGGCGCCGTAGGTGAGCACCACGGCCATCTGCAGCAGGGCGCGGATGTTGCCCCGGATGTGGGGTTCGGTGTTGTCGGTGAAGGTCTCGGCACAGTCGCCGCCCTGCAGCAGGAACGCCTCGCCCTTGGCCACCTGGGCCAGCTGCTCCTGCAGCCGCAGGATCTCCGACGGCACCGTGACCGGCGGCACGCTCTCCAGGACGGTGCGCATCGCCGTCGCCTGGTCGGCAGGCCAGCTGGGCTGCTGGGCCGCCGGCTTGGCCAGCGCGGCGTCCAGCCGCGCCCGCAGGTCGCTCGGCAACGGGGGCAGCGACGGCAGCTGGTCGATCGGGATGTCGACTGTCCAGTTCATCGGTCCATGGTAACCGGGCCGCGAGGGTGACTGATCAGCGCGAACGTCGTTCGGGCGGTGCTCCCCCGTCCGGATCGCCCCCGTGGCCGCCGGAGTCCGCAGCGGTGATCAGACGGAATCGGCGCAGCTGGTCGCGGGCGTCGACCAGCGCGTCGTGGGCGTCGCGGGACCGCGGCGGCATCGGCGGGCACCCCCGGTCCTCCCACAGTTGCCGCAGGTCCCGGGTGAAGCGGGGCAGCGCCCGCGGCAACTCGGGCATCGTGCCCCACAGCTGGCACAGGGCCACGTGGTCGTAGGCACCGATCCAGGCCCACAACTCGATCGGCTCGGTGCCGGCGACGCCGAAGAACTCCTCCAGGTCCAGGCGAATCTGCCTGCGGGAGCGCCACAGCTGCGACGCCGGCGACGGCAGCTTGGGCAGCACGTTGGCGCGCACCCAGGCGCCGGCGCGCTCGGGGTCGAATTCCGTGGACACGGCGTAATACTCGCGGCCGTCCTCGGCGACCACCCCGATCGAGATCAACTCGATGGTGCGGCCGTCCTCGATGAATTCGGTGTCGTAGAAGTACCGCACCGGAGCAAGCCTACGGCCGGCGACGGCGAGCGCGGGAACCGCGCGAGTAAGGAGGCGGCCCGTCGATACGGCGGGCGAGCCGGCTATCTGCCGATCAGGATCGGCTCGGTGGGCGGGGGTGCCGCGTGGACGTCGTGGTCGAGCTGGGCGTCGACCGCGCGTTCGTCGGGCAGGCTCGGGGTGCCCGCGATCGCACACTGGACCCACAACTTGGCCCGCACGACCGGGCGGCGCAGCCGGCGTTCCCGCTGCAGCGCGCGCCGCATCTTGTCGGGCTGGACGGTATAGCGCCAGCGGGCCCAGGGTGCGTGCGGGCGCGACAACCGGATGGCGCCAATGACCAGCAGGACGACGATGAACATGCCGAGCAAACCGGTCCACACCTTGCCCTTGAGCACCACCACCACGGCCATCGGCAGCGTCAACACCAAGGCGCCGGCCACCGCGGCCCGCAGCGGCCACGATTCGGCGCCCTCCCAGATCGGCAGGAAGAACATCAGCGGGTGCAGGCCCATGATCAGCAGACCGGCCACGCCCACCGCCGCGAACACCGCGTCCACCGAGGTCCGCCCATCCTCGGACCAGTAGACGTCCGACAGGTGCAGGATCAGCGCGTACTCGTCGAGCACCAGGGCGGCCCCGATCCCGAAAAAGATTGCGGCCAAGGTGAAGTCGGGCTCTTGCCCGTCGATGGACAGCGTGACCAGCGTCAGGCCGGACAGCAACACCAACACCACCCCGAACGTCACGTGGTGGATGTGGATCCCACCGACGTGCACGTTGCGCGGGTGCCACCATCGGGCGGGGCGGCCGGCGTCGGCGCGGTGGCGGATGAAGCGCACGAAAGATCGGGTGACGAAGAACGTGAGGATGAACGCCACCAGGCAACACAGCAGGGGCAACCGGCCGGCCTCGATGATGTCGTGCGCGAACCAGTGGGTCACCCGCAGCACGAACCAGTGGAGCACTCTTGAAACCTACGCCTGTGAGCGCCGACGCCGCGGGAGCCGCGCTGTGCCACGTGCCACGCCCACCCACCGATTACGCTGTTGTGCGACATGAGTAAATGGCGGGCGCCCGACCAGGGCTTACCAAGCAAACGTGGCCCCGGTCAGGTGCTGTTGTGGTGCGGACTTTGGGTGCTGGCGGCGGCGGGGCTGGGCTACGCGGGTTGGCAACTGTTCGGGCACATCCCCTACCGCATCGACATAGACGTGTACCAGATGGGCGCGCAAGCCTGGATGCACGGGCATTCGCTGTACCACGGCGAGGTGCTGTTCCACACGCCGATCGGCCTTGACCTGCCGTTCACCTACCCCCCGCTGGCGGCGATCGTGTTCTGCCCATTCGCCTGGCTGCACATGCCGGCCGCCAGCGTCGCGATCACCGCGCTGACCTTGGTGCTGCTGGTGGTGTCGACCGTGATCGTGCTGACCCGCCTGGACGTCTGGGCCGCCTCGTCGGCGTTGCCCGGCCCGGCCTGGCTGCGCCGCTGGTGGCTGGCCATCGTCATCACCGTCGGGGCGACGCTGTGGCTGGAACCCATCACCTCCAACTTCGCCTTCGGCCAGATCAACGTCGTGCTGATGACCCTGGTGATCGCGGACTGCATGCCCCGTCGCACGCCGTGGCCGCGCGGCCTGCTGCTGGGGCTGGGCATCGCGCTCAAACTGACGCCGGCGGTCTTCCTGCTCTACTTCCTGCTGCGCCGCGACAACCGTGCGGCGCTGACGGCGGTGCTGTCCTTCGTGGCGGCGACGACGGTCGGTTTCGTTCTGGCGTGGAGCGATTCGTGGGAGTACTGGACGCACACACTGCAACACACGGACCGGATCGGCGAGGCGGCGTTGAACACCGATCAGAACATCGCCGGGGCGCTGGCCCGGATCGGCCTGGGTGAGCAGCCGCGCTTCCTGCTGTGGGTGGCGGCCTGCCTGCTCGTGCTGGCGCTGACCGTATGGGCGATGCGCAGGGTGCTGCGGGCCGACGAGCCCGCGCTTGCGGTGGTGTGCGTTGCGCTCTTTGGCCTGGTGGTCTCGCCGGTCTCGTGGTCGCACCACTGGGTGTGGGGGTTGCCGACGGTCGTGGTGCTCGCCGTGCTGGCCTGGCGGCGCCGCAACGTGGCGCTGGCCGTGGTCGGCCTCGCCGGTGTCGCGCTGATGCGGTGGTCGCCGATCGACCTGCTGCCCAAGCACCACGAGGCGACCGCGGCCTGGTGGCGCCAGCTGGCGGGGATGTCCTACGTGTGGTGGGCGCTGGCGGTCCTGGTCGTGGCCGGGCTGACGGTCACCGCCCGCACGCCGTCGCGGGATACGGCACCGCAGCAATTGACGCCGGTGACAGCCGCCGGATAACCGGGTACACCTAGCCGGCGGCGGTTTCCGGGATCCGCTCGGCCTGGCTGGACGATCCGTCACCGTTGCGGCGTTCCTTGAGGCTGGCGGCGTAGATGTCCACGTACTCCTGGCCGGACAGCCCCATCAACTCGTAGATCACCTCGTCGATGACGGCCCGCTCGATGAAACGGTTGCCGGCCAGCCCCTCGAAACGGGAGAAGTCCATCGGCTTGCCGAAGCGCACGGTCACCCGCCCGAAGCGCAGCATGTTCGTGCCGGGCGGGTTGACGACGTTGGTGCCGATCATCGCGACCGGGATCACGGGCACCCCGGTGTGCAGGGCCAGCCGCGCGAGGCCGGTCTTGCCCTTGTACAGCCGGCCGTCGGGCGAGCGGGTGCCCTCGGGGTACATCCCCAGCAGCTTGCCCTGGGACAGCAGCCGCTCGGCGGTGGTCAGCGCGGCCTGCGCGCTGTCGGCGTCGGTCCGGTCGATCGGCACCTGGCCGACGGCGGTGAAAAACCAGCGCTGAAACCAACCCTTCAGGCCGGTTCCGGTGAAGTATTCGGCCTTCGCCAGGAATGTGATCCGCCGACGCACCACCAAGGGCAGATAGAAGCTGTCCATCACCGCCAGGTGATTGCTGGCCAGGATCGCCGGACCGGAACTCGGAATGTGTTCCAGCCCTTCAACTTTTGGGCGGCCGAGCAAGGCCAGCAACGGGCCGAGGAGCACGTACTTGAATAGCCAGTACCACATGGCCCTCCCTCTCGCCCGCCGTTCTGCGCCAACTGTACCCATCGCTTGCGCACGGGACCACCTTCGGCGCAGCCGGTTACTCCTCGACGGTGACCGGGATCGGCTGATAGCGGGTCCGGGTGGCGGCGTCCGGGGTCTCCGCCTCGGTGACGCCGTCGCCGGGCGGCCCGTCCGGTGGCGGAGGCGCCGCGCCGTTGACGTCGTCGAGCATGGCGCGTACCACCTCGAGCAGGGCGATGCTGTGGTCGGCGATCACGGTGATCAAGGGGTGCTGGTCGCCGGTCGCCAGCGCGGCCAGCGCGCACACCGGGCACCACACCTGCTGACACTTCCCCGTCCCGACGCCCCGGCCCGCCGTCAGCGCGGCCGCCGTCCGCATCGCCGGGTCGATCCCGTCCAGGATCGCCTGGGCGAGCCTGCGCAGCTCCGGACCGATCTCGGAATGACCCTCACTCACTTAGGCCACACCTCCGGGTCTGGTCGAAATCGGACTGTCAGCTCGCCGCCCCGCAGGTGTGCGTCCAGCACCGTGCACCGCCGGAGCACAGACGCCAGCCGAACCCTGCGCCGCAATCCGCCCGCGCTGATGATGAGGTCGTCATCGACGCGACCCAGCGTCAGCCCAGACGGATCGAGTTGCGGCAACGCTAGCCGCATTCGGTAGACGGAACCAAGTCCCGTTCCGGATTCCAGGTCCACCGTCGGCCGCAGCGGTCCCGGCGGCGCGGCGCCGCCGAGCCGGCGCGCGCTGTCGAGCAACGCGCCCAGCGCCTTGGCGCCGATCGGCTCGCCGGACAGGTGCGGAGTCATCACCAGGGCCACCTCACCAATGGTGGCGTCGAGCTCGTCGAGAACACCACGTTGTTCGGAAATGCGTTCGGCGTACCAGTAAAACGCGGGGTGATCGGGCAGGTTGCGGTATTCGTAAGAATCGTCTTCGGTCAGAACCTGATTGACGATCAGCTCCTCGACGCGCACGCCCATCAACGCCAGCGAACCCAGCGTCCGGGCCGCCTCGGCCGCCACCACTCGCTCCGGGGTCAACACCAAATGCGCGCTGACCAATTCGCCGTCGGTCAGCAGGGCGCCCAGCCCCTCGACGCTAGAGCTGATGCGTTCGAGCAGTTCCACCACCGCCGCCGACCGGGCGTCGTCGGCGCCGATGGACAGCCGCCGATGCCGCGGCCACGCCCGCTCGACGTAGAGCCCGAAGGTGGCGGGCAGGGTCAACATGCGCAACGCGTCGGCGGTCGAGGCACAGTCCACGACGACGCGGTCCCAGCCCCCGGAGACGGCCAGCTCACCGACGGCGTGCAGGCCGAGCACTTCCTGAACGCCCGGTAGTGCCGAAAGTTCTTCCGGCGCAATGGTACTCAGTTCGGATTCGGGGAACCGCCGATCCAGGGTGTCGACCACGTCGCGCCAGCGCGACTCGAGCAGGGCCAGAGTGTCCAGGGCCAGCGCGTCGAGAAAGCCCCCGCCGGCCTGCTCGTCATCGGCAAGCACCCGAACCAGTTCGCCCTGGCTCGGCGGGACGGGGACGCCGAACACGTCGCCGAGTGAGTGCGCCTGGTCGGTGGACACCACCAGCACCCGCTGGCCGGCGCTCGCGGCACTGACCGCGGTGGCGCACGCCAGCGTGGATTTTCCTACCCCGCCCTTGCCAACGAATAGACTGATCCGGGCCGGGGTGGACGCCCGCGATTCGTTGGACTCACTCAGCCCTCGACTCGTTTCTTTAGATCCTTCAACGCGGTGTCGGTCAGCCGGCGCTCGGCCTTGCGTTTGAGCAATCCGATCATGGGGACGGCGAGGTCGACCGAGAGCTCGTAGGTGACCTCGGTGCCAGATCCCTTGGGCGCCAACCGATATGTGCCCTCCAGGGAACGCAGCAAGGAGCTGGAGACCAGCGTCCAACTGACCGACTGCCGGTCCTTGGGCCACTGGTAGGACATGACCAACGTGTCCTTGAGCACCGCGGCGTCCAGCACCACCCGCGCGACCTTGGGGTAGCCGTCGGCGTCCGTCTCCTGGACCTCGGCCTCCCGGTATTCGGAGATCCACTGCGGGTAGGAATCGATATCCGCGATCACGTCCATCACCGTGCCCGGGTCGGCCTCGATGTAGATGGTCTGCGACGTCTTCTCCGCCACCTGGTGTTGCCCTCTCTCCTGCAAGCGGTCGACGCCGCCGGCGGGGAAACTACCGTGCGGGTCTACCCCCCGGGCCTCCGGTCCGAAACGGTACTCTCCCCTGCAAACCTGACCCGGCTAAACTACCGGAGAAACTCCGACCGGGCGGAGGCGTTCCAGCGTCGTTTTGACCTCGAAGGCCATTTTCTTTCCCGCCACCCGACGGCGGTGTGTCATTTTCGCCAGATTGAGCTTCGCCAGCTGCCAGGCCGCCACCCCGGTGGGTTCGGCGTGCAGGAAATAGTGCAGCACCACCCCATCGAGCGACGGTTCCAGCCAGATCTCCATGGTGCCGGTCAACGCGCCGGTGACCGCCCAACGGATGCCCTTGTCGGCGCGGTCCTCGACGACCTGCAGGCGCAGGTCCGGCCACCAGCGACGCCAGCACGACGGATCGGAGACGGCGGCGCCGACCCGCGCGCCGTCGGCGGCGATGAACGTCTCGTCGGCGATCTGGATGCTGTTCACCACCTCAGCTTCACACACCTCGCCCGAGGCCCGGCAGACTGCCACCGTTCCTGCGTGAATGCGCGGATTAGGCTGGACGACATCAAGCCGTCCCCCGGATACGTCACTAGCCAAACGAGGTCAGTAAGAGTGCGTGAGTACAGTGTCCCCGCCCGCTTCTCCGTCGGCGAGCACGACAACATCGCGGCCATGGTCTTCGAGCACGAGCAGCAAGACCCCGGCTTCGTCATCTTCCGGCGCCAGGTCGACGGCGTCTGGACCGACGTCACCTGCGCCGAGGTGGCCAAACAGGTCCGCTCGGCGGCGCTGGGCCTGATCGGGCTCGGGGTGCAGGCCGGTGACCGGGTGTCCATCTTCTCGGCCACCCGCTACGAGTGGGCGATCATCGACCTCGCGATCCTGTCCGTGGGCGCGGTCACCGTGCCGATCTACGAGACGTCGTCGGCCGAGCAGGTGCGCTGGGTGCTGCAGGACTCCGAGGCGGTGCTGGCGTTCGCCGAAACCGACGCGCACGCCGCGATGGTCACCGAGCTCACCGCCGAGCTGCCGGCGCTGCGCCGCGTGCTGCACATCGACGGCTCGGGCCCGAAGGCGCTGGATCAGCTCGCCGAGGCCGGCGAGTCGGTCGAGCCCGCGGAGCTGACCGCCCGCCAGGAGGCGCTGCGCGCCGACGACCCGGCCACGCTCATCTACACCTCGGGGACCACCGGGCGGCCCAAGGGCTGCCAGCTGACCCACTCCAACCTGCTGTACGAGACCCGGGGCGCCAAGGAATGCCTGCCCACCCTGCTGGACGAGGGGCAGCGGCTGCTGATCTTCCTGCCGCTGGCCCACGTGCTGGCGCGCTCGCTGACGCTCTCGGCGTTCGCCAACAAGGTGACGGTCGGGTTCACCAGCGACATCAAGAACCTGCTGCCGATGTTCGCGGTGTTCAAGCCGACGGTGGTGGTGTCGGTGCCGCGGGTGTTCGAGAAGGTCTACAACACCGCCGAGCAGAACGCCGTCAACGACGGCAAGGGGCGGATCTTCGCGGCCGCCGTGCAGACCGCCGTCGACTGGAGCCAGGCCCAGGACCGCGGCCGGCCGGGGCTGGTGCTGCGCGCCAAGCACGCGGTGTTCGACCGGCTGGTCTACCACAAGTTGCGCGCCGCCCTGGGCGGTGAATGCCACGCGTCGGTTTCGGGCGGGGCCCCGCTGGGGGCGCGGCTGGGCCACTTCTACCGCGGCGTGGGTTTGACGATCCACGAGGGCTACGGCCTGACCGAGACCAGCTCGGCCATCACGGTCAACCAGGTCGGCAACGTCAGGATCGGGACGGTCGGAACGCTGTTGCCGGGCAACAGCATGCGCATCGCCGAGGACGGCGAGCTGCTGGTGCGCGGCGGCGTGGTGTTCAGCGGCTACTGGCGCAACGAGCAGGCCACCAACGACGCGTTCACCGACGGCTGGTTCAAGACCGGCGACCTCGGCGCGCTGGACGAGGACGGCTTCCTGAAGATCACCGGCCGCAAGAAGGAGATCATCGTCACCGCGGGCGGCAAGAACGTCGCGCCGGCGGTGCTCGAGGACCAGCTGCGGGCGCACGCCCTGATCAGCCAGGCCATGGTGGTGGGCGACGCCAAGCCGTTCATCGGCGCCCTGATCACGATCGACCCCGAGGCGTTCGGCGCCTGGAAGGAACGCAACCACAAGGCCGCCGACGCGTCGGTGGGCGACCTGGCCACCGACCCCGACCTCATCGCCGAGGTGGATGCGGCCGTCAAGCACGCCAACCTGGCGGTGTCGCACGCGGAGTCCATCCGCAAGTTCCGCATCCTGCCGGTCGACTTCACCGAGGACACCGGCGAGCTGACGCCGACGATGAAGGTCAAGCGCAACGTGGTCGCCGAGAAGTTCGCCGCCGACATCGAGTCGATCTACGAGAAGGAATAGCGCGCCCGCCTCGCCCGCGAGCGCCACGCTGGCGTGGCGCGGCACGCCGGGCGCCACGCTGGCGTGACGCTCGAGCCGCCCTCTAGGCCCGCAGAAGCCCGGCCAGCCGCGCCGCGAGCACGTCCCACCGCCAGTGGCCCAGCGCCCACTCGCGTCCGGCCGCGCCCATCGCGGCCGCCCGATCCCGATCGCCGAGCACCGCGCTGACCGCGTCGGCGACGGCGTCCCGCGAGCGCCCATCGACCACCAGCCCAGTCTTGTTGTGCTGCACGGCTTCTGGAGCGCCGCCCGAGTCGCCGGCGATCACCGGCTTGCCCGTCGCCGACGCCTCGAGGAACACGATGCCCAGCCCCTCGACGTCCATGCCGGCGCCGCGGGTGCGGCATGGCATGGCGAAGACGTCGGCCAGCGCGTGGTGGGCCGGGAGCTCGGCGGCCGGCACACCGCCGGTGAACGTCACCTGGTCGGCCACCCCGCAATCGCGGGCCAGCTTGCGCAGCGAGTCCAGATAGGGGCCGCCGCCGACGATCACCAGGGCCGCCCCGTCGACCCGTTGCCGGATCGACGGCAGCGCCTTGATCAGCATGTCCTGGCCCTTGCGCGGGACCAGGCGGGACACGCACACGACGGTGGGCCGCTCACCGAGCCCATACCGGTCGCGCAGCGCGGCGCCCGCGGCGGGGTCGGGCCGGAACCGGTCGGTGTTCACCCCCGGCGGCAGGTATTCCAACGAGGCGTGCGGCCCGAACGCCGGCGCGAACCGGTCGCGGGTGTAGCGGCTGACGAAGGTGACGACGTCGGTGGTGTCGCCGATGCGGCGCAGCACCGACCGCGCGACCGGCAGCATCGACCAGCCCACCTCGTGCCCGTGCGTGCTGGCCACCACCCGGGTCGCCCCGGCCTGGCGGGCGCGCTGGGCGAGCAGCGCCAGCGGCGCCGCCGCGCCGAACCAGACGGTGTCGATGCCGTTGTCGGCGATCAGCCGGCGCATCCGGGAATCGACCGCCGGACCCGGCAGCATCAGCGTGCCCGGATGGCGGACCACCCGATAGCCGGCCGCTTTGGCCGAGTCGTCGAAGGCGTCGGCGCCCTTCCATTGCGGCGCGTACACGGTCACCGAATGCGATCCGGCGGCGACCAGCGGACCGACGAAGTCGTTGAGGTAGGACTGGATGCCGCCCGGCCGGGGCGGAAAGTCGTTGGTTACCAGCAGGACCCGACTCACTGCGACAGGCTAGCCTGGCGGCGCGCGCGGGCCGTGCGGGGCATCCGTCAGGCCGGGTGGGTCAGCCAGGCGTGCCAGCGCACGAGCAGGCCCGGCGTATCGGTGGCCAGGACGTCGTGGACGGCGGTGGGCACGTCGGTGTGGCCGACCCCGCACACCGCCAGATACAGGTCGCGCAGCTTGGCGGCCCCGTAGGTGTCCGCGACGAAGCGGGCGAACCACCACGCGCGGTCGTAGGACAGCGAGCGCTGCGGCCCGGGCGCGTCCAGGTCGGCGTCCGAGGGCAGCGTCAGCGGCACCGGCAGCGCGTCGGGGGGCACCGGCGTCTGGGGCCGGGCGATGAAGTCGGCCACCCCTTCGGCCAGCCATCGGGGCGCATCCGGGGCGGTGTCCACACGCGCGGCGTAGTGAAAAAGCTCGTGCACCAACACAATTCGTAGCGCACCCACGGTCATGCCGGCCGCACCCGGCGCGAACACGATCCGCTCATTGATGGCCGCCCGGCGCGCGGGATCGACACGGTCGACGACGGTTACCGCCGCGATGTCGGCCCATTGTGCCGGCGGGCCCCCGCCCGCGGCGGCGCGGAACTCCTCGTCGGTGCGGGCCGCGATCACGGTGATCTCCCGCGACCAGTCGACACCCCAGAACGCTTCGACCGCGTTGATCGCGCCGCCGATGTCGGCGGAGACGCGCGACAGCAGGCGGTCGCCGCCGAGTCCCAGCAGCCGAACGGTGCGGTCGCCGGCGACCAGCGACCTGGTCGCCGCGGCGACCTCGCTACGCGCTGGAGTGATCAGCTGCGCGGGGCGTGCGCGGCTGTCGCTTTCCGCGTCGAAGGGCACGGCCGCGGCGACGATCAATTCGACAACGAATACCCAGGCCAGCAGCATCGTCAGCCGCTGGCGCGGCGTCCGGGGGCCCCTATTAGTAGCGGCGGGCGTCGTGGACCGGGCCTGCGACATTCATCGGCACCACCCGCACCGGCTGGCCGTAGGTGGAGGAATGGATCACCATGCCGTCACCGACGTAGAGGCCGCTGTGTGACGCGTCGTTGTAGAAGGTGATCACGTCCCCGGGCTGCAGGTCCGACAGCGCCACCGGTTGGCCGCCCGTGGCCTGCGCCTGGCTGGAGTGCGGCAGCGATATGCCGGCCTGCTGGAACGCCCACATCACCAGCCCGGAGCAGTCGAATCCGCCGGGCGCGGCGCCACC
>NZ_LZIZ01000058.1:0-4853 GCF_001666915.1 Mycobacterium sp. E3339
CCGACATCACGAGCCGGTCCTCGCGAAGCAGGTTGGCCACCGTAACGATCTGTCGCACAAGCGATTCCCGGTCGTCGCCGAGCAGCGGCGCGTCGCGCATCACCTCGGTGATGTGGCGGGTCAACAGCGCCGCGACTATCGACTGGGTGTCCGGCCAGCGCCGGTAGACCGTGGGCCTGCTGACGCCGGCGCGGCGCGCGATCTCGGCCAGCGTCACCCGCTCGACGCCGTAATCGACCACACAGCTGGCCGCCGCCGCGAGGATGCGCTCGCCGGGGTCCACGCGGGTGCGTGCGTTACTGATTGACAGCATATGTAATACTGTAACGCATGACGCAACCCGAGGGTCTCCTCCCCCCGATGAAATGGAACGCGTGGGGGGATCCCGCCGCGGCCAAGCCGCTGTCCGAGGGCATCCGCAGCCTGCTGAAACAGGCGGTCGGCATCGACGATGCACAGAGGGCCGAACTCGAAGCGGACCAGGTGCGCCTGCGCCCGTCGGCGCTGTCGGATGAGGATCGCGAGGCGCTGGCCGGCATCGTCGGCGCGCCGCACTGCCGCACCGACGACCGGGACCGGTTGCTGCACGCGGGCGGGAAGTCGACGATCGACCTGCTGCGACGCAAGGACCCGGGCGTGCAGGACGCGCCCGACGCCATCCTGCTGCCCGGTGATGACGACGAAGTCGCCGCGGTCCTGGGCTACTGCTCCGAACGCCGCATCGCCGTCGTCCCCTTCGGCGGCGGCACCAGCGTGGTCGGCGGTTTGGACCCGATCCGCGGGGCGTTCCACGCGGTCGTGTCGCTCGACCTGCGCCGCCTCGACCGGTTGATCTCCCTCGACGAGGTGTCGGGCCAGGCCGTGTTGGGGGCCGGCGTCACCGGGCCCGACGCGGAGCGCATGCTTGGCGCCCAGGGCTTTTCGCTCGGTCATTTCCCGCAGAGCTTCGAGTACGCGACCATCGGCGGATTCGCCGCCACCCGCTCGTCCGGGCAGGACTCGGCGGGTTACGGCCGGTTCAACGACATGGTGCGCGGGCTGCGCGTCGTCACCCCGGCGGGCACCATCGACCTGGGTCGCGCGCCGGAATCCGCCGCCGGCCCCGACCTGCGTCAGCTGATGATCGGCTCGGAGGGCGCCTTCGGCGTCATCACCCAGGTGCGGCTGCGGGTGCACCGGGCGCCCGAAACCGTCCGCTACGAGGCGTGGTCGTTCCCCGACTTCGAGACCGGCGCCGCCGCCCTGCGCGCCGTCACCCAGACCGGCACCGGCCCCACCGTCATCCGGCTCTCCGACGAGGCCGAGACCGGGGTCAACCTGGCCACCACGGACGCGATCGGCGAAAGCCAGATCACCGGCGGCTGCCTGGCCATCACCGTGTTCGAGGGCACCAAGGAACACGTCGAAAGCCGGCACGCCGAAACCGCCGCCCTGCTGGCCGCCCACGGCGCGACATCGCTGGGCGAGGCACCGGCGCGGGCCTGGGAGCACGGTCGGTTCGGCGCGCCGTACCTGCGCGACTCGCTGCTGTCGGCGGGCGCGCTCTGCGAAACGCTCGAGACCGCCACCGACTGGTCGAACGTTCCCGCGCTCAAAGCCGCTGTGACGCAAGCGCTTACCGATGCGCTCGCCGAGTCCGGCACCCCCGCGTTGGTGATGTGCCACATCTCGCACGTCTACCCCACCGGCGCGTCGTTGTACTTCACCGTCGTCGCCGGGCAACGCGGCAACCCGATCGAACAATGGCTGGCCGCCAAGAAGGCCGCGTGCGACGCCATCATGGCCACCGGCGGAACCATCACCCACCACCACGCGGTCGGTGCCGACCACCGGCCCTGGATGGGCGACGAGGTGGGCGAGCTGGGCGTGCAAATCCTGCGCGCGGTCAAGGCGACCCTGGACCCCGCCGGAATCCTCAACCCCGGCAAGCTGATTCCATGACCGAGATCGCCAAGGTGATCGCGCTGACCAATCCCGTGTCGGGGCACGGCGCGGCAATCCGGGCGGCCCAGCTCGCGATCGCGCGGCTGCACCAACGCGGCGTCGAGGTCGTCGAGATCATCGGCGACGACGCGCAAGACGCGCGGCACCTGGTGAGCGCGGCGCTGGAGAAGGGCGCCGACGCGGTGATGGTCACCGGCGGCGACGGCGTGGTTTCCAACGCGCTGCAGGTGCTCGCCGGCACCGACGTTCCGTTGGGCATCGTGGCGGCGGGGACCGGCAACGACCACGCCCGCGAATTCGGGCTTCCGACAAGGGATCCCGAAGCCGCCGCCGATATCATCGTGGACGGCTGCACCGAAACCATCGACCTCGGGCGGATTCGCGACGGCGACGGGGCCACCAAGTGGTTCGGCACCGTGGCGGCCACCGGTTTCGACTCGCTGGTGACCGACCGGGCCAACCGGATGCGCTGGCCGCACGGGCGGTTGCGGTACTACCTCGCGATGCTCGCCGAGCTATCGCAGCTGCGCCTGTTGCCTTTTCGCTTGGTGCTCGACGGGACACGAGAGATCGACGCCGACATCACGCTGGCGGCGTTCGGCAACACCCGCAGCTACGGCGGCGGTCTGCTGATCTGTCCCAACGCCGACCCCACCGACGGCCTGCTCGACATCACGATGGCGCATTCAGCGTCGCGTACGAAGCTGGTGCGCCTGTTTCCCACCGTCATGAAGGGCACGCACGTCGACCTCGACGAGGTGACCACCGCGCGCGCCAAGACAATCCACGTCGAATGCCCCGGCATCAACGTCTACGCCGACGGCGACTTCGCCTGCGCGCTGCCCGCCGAGATCACCGCGGTTCCGGGCGCCCTGCGCATCCTGCGCCGCGCTTGACACCCAGCTAGCCGACGCCCCGGCTCAGCCAGGTCACCTCGCCGACCTCGCCGCCGTCGCGGTACGCCTCGAGGGCGTCGTCCCACGCCGTGCCCAGCACGGTGTCCAACTCGGCGGCCAGGGTGTCGGCGCCCTGTGTCATCAGCGCCCGCAGCCGCATCTCGCCGACCATGACGTCGCCGTTGGCGCTCATCGCCCCGCTCCACAGGCCGAGCTGCGGGGTGTGGCTGAACCGCTGGCCGTCGACTCCGGGGCTGGGATCCTCGGTGACCTCGAACCGCAGCACGGACCAGGAGCGCAGGGCGTTCGCCAGCCTGGCGCCGGTGCCCACCGGCCCGACCCAGTTGGTGACCGCGCGCAGCTGCCCGGGCATGGCCGGCTGGGGCGTCCAGGTGAGGTTCGCCTTCGCCCCAAGGGTCGACGACAACGCCCACTCGACATGCGGGCATACCGCCGCCGGCGAGGCGTGCACGTACACCACGCCTGTCGTCACGTCGGCGAATTGATTCGACGCACGCATTTCCTGCTCCTTCGGTTCCGCGAGGGACGTCTTCCCCAACGACCTGGCGGGACCTGGCGAGCAGGATGTCTAACTATTTTGTGTGTCGTGCGTGTCTATTGTGCCTTGTGTTGCCCATGTTGCGCTAGTGTGCATTTTCCTTTAGCCATATTCGGCTAGCACGGCGTCGGAAAAGGCCGGCCACGGCGCCAGCGCCCAGTCCCCGAAATCGCGGTTGGTGAGGACCACCAGCGCCAGGTCACGGTCCGGATCTGCCCAGATGAAGCCGCCCGCCTGGCCGAAATGACCGTAGGTTCGCGGCGAGTTGCGCGCGCCGGTCCAGTGCGGCGTCTTCGCGTCCCTGATCTCGAAACCCAGCCCCCAGTCGTTGGGTCGTTGGACGCCGTAGCCGGGCAGCACGCCGTCCAGGTCGGGAAATTGCACCGTCGTGGCCTCGGCGTGCAGTTGCGCCGAGACCGTCGCCGGCCGCAGCAGGTCGACGGCGAATTTACCCAGGTCAGCCACCGTGGACGTGGCGCCGAACCCAGCGGCGTCCGCGCCGCCCTCCAGCCGGGTCGACGCCATCCCTAGCGGCTGGAACACCGCCTCGGCCAGATAGCGGCCGAATTCGATGCCGGATTCGCGCTCGACGGCCTGGGCCAGCACGGCGAAGCCGTAATTGGAGTAGATGCGCCGCGCACCGGGCGCGGCCAGCACGTGATCGTTGCCCAGGGCCAGCCCCGACGCGTGCGCCAGTAGGTGCCGGATGGTGGCGCCCGGCGGCCCCGCCGGGCTGTCCAGGTCCACGACACCCTCTTCGATCGCGACGTGCGCGGCCCGGGCCACCAGCGGCTTGGTCACCGACGCCAGCGCGAACACCCGCCCGGTGTCGCCGTGGCTGGCGAGCACGCCGTCGGGCCCGATCACCGCAGCCGCGGCGGCCTCGACCGGCCAGTCGTCCAGCGCGTCGAGGGCCGACATCACTTCCGGGCGATGTAGTAGTTGTTGATGGGATCGGACTCGATCTCCGCCACCCGCACGTCGCCGAAACCGGCGTCGGCCAGCATTGCGGTGGCGAGCTGCGTTCCCCATGCCGTGCCGAGCCCGGCGCCGTCCAGCGCCAGCGACACCGTCATGCAGTGCATCAGCGACGTGGTGTACAGGTAGGTGCTCATCGGAATGCCGACGTTGTCCTCGAGCCGGCTCGATGCCTTGATGTCGGCCATCAGCAGGACACCGCCGGGCCGCAGGGCGCGATGGATGTTCTCCAGCACCCGCGCCGGCTGGGCCTGGTCGTGGATGGCGTCGAACACCGTGATGACGTCGTAGGCGTCCCGCTTGTCCAGCAGCGCCAGGTCGTGGCTCTCGAAGGTCGCGTTCGCCAGGCCCAGCTCGGCCGCCTCGCGGGCGCCGACGGCGATGGCGTGTTCGGAGAAGTCGACGCCGGTGAAGCGGCTGGCCGGGAACGCCCCTGCCATCACGTTGATCGCGTGGCCGCTGCCGCAGCCGAAGTC
>NZ_LZIZ01000059.1:0-21899 GCF_001666915.1 Mycobacterium sp. E3339
CGAGGTCCAAGGCGTGCATGACGGGTGGTCATATATAGCTCGAAACGCGTCGCCCGAGGTGTGAGTGAGCGCGATCAGCTTTGCTCGGAGCTGCAACGTCCCCTACTCCATCATTTCGGAGGGCGCATTTGGGTACTATGACCGAGTTCGAGCACTTGATCGCGCTCACTCACACCTCGGGCGACGCGTTTCGAGCTATATATGACCACCCGTCATGCACGCCTTGGACCTCGGCGTCGGCATCCGGCCCCGGGCTCAAGCGGAGGTCGGGCGCCGCTTCGGGAGTCAGGTAGTCCCAGCCATCCCGGAGGCCGGCCTCCCCGAGAACTTGCGCGTCGTGTTGGCTCGCGGATGGCGCCACCAAATACTTTGCCAGCTCTTCGTCGGGGATGTTGTACACGTTGTTGTCGTTGCCTCGGATGATCGCCATTTCTTCTCCCAACGATTGCGCGGACGAAGTGGCAGTGTAGTCCACTACCCGACGCAGATCCGTCGTTTTGACAAAGCCATCCCACTTCGCAACCGCCGTTTTACCCGGAGCTCAACAGACACATCCGCACCGCACCAGTGCGCGCCACCAATCTCGCCGGTGGTGCGACTGGGTATTTCGATTATGGATATGGAAACGGAAAATACGCCTTCACGCGCAGCTAGTGTTAGGTCCGTGGATCGGGCACGAACACCGCAAGACGTAGACCGGTTTCTCGACCGCACACTGATTGGCGACGACCCAACTATGGTTGCCGTACTGGAAGCCAGCGACGATGCCGGACTACCGCGCATTGCCGTATCTCCGCAACAGGGCAAGTTTCTGTCGCTCCTAGCTAGTGCTATTCAGGCGCGCCGCATCCTTGAGATCGGCACGCTTGGCGGATTCAGCAGTATTTGGCTTGCCCGAGGTGCTGGTCCGAGAGGTCGTGTGCTTACGCTTGAGAGTGACCCAAAGTACGCCGCGGTAGCGCGACGCAACTTTGAGAGGGCTGGTGTGGCCGACCGGGTCGAGGTGTTGGTCGGCGCTGCGTTGGAATCTTTGCCGACGCTGATTGGTGATCCGTTCGATCTGATTTTTGTTGACGCCGACAGAAATAACTACGTCGAATACCTGAATTGGGCGGTCAAACTGGGACGTCCCGGGTCAATCGTTCTGGTGGACAACGTCATTGGCGGGGGACATGTCCTCACGGCTGGTGATGCTGGAGCAACTGCGGTCCGGCAGATGCTGAAGATAATAGGAGAACATCCGCGCCTGGATGGCGTATCGATTCAGACTGTCGGCGCCAAGAACTGGGACGGATTCGCCCTCGCCTTGGTCCGGTAGTAGGGGATTGGCGGCCTCGTCTTGCGCGAACTCGCGGTACGGTCTCGTCGGCGGCGACAGCCGGGCTACATCTGGCTTGTAGGTCGGACCTTCGCACGCCCTACGCGAGCGTTCGAGGGGCTGCGATTTCGCTGAGCAACACGACGGCGGCAGAACTGCCACGCCGTGACGGAGCCGAGGCGGGAGCGTCAGCCGAGAGTACGGTAAGCGCGCCAGGCGACTATCGGTCCATCGGTCGACCGAAACCTCGTGCTATTCCACAAGTTTTCTGACGCGGCCAGGCGGTCGTCGCCGCGAGTCGGGCGCGCAGTGCACGTTATGAAGCTGGTCACGCGGTCGCGATCACGTCAGAGGTGCCCGCTTGAGGGCGTCCCCGCGACCGACGAGTGACCCCCTCCAGGGCCAACTCGCGGGAATACGCCGGGTCCACGTGCAAGCCCGGGGCCGCCTACTCAGGTGATCGTGTCGGTATTGACTGCGACCTCGATCCATTGCCCTACTCCGAAATGACGCCTGACCCTGCCGTCGCTTCCGTAGTTGAGGGTAAGTACTCCGGCGGGACTTATCTGATACTCGACATCGTCGCCGTACTCATGCGCAACGGTGCCCCTGGGTGCCGGAAGAACGACTTTAAATGCCATGGACGGAGTGTAGGCGCGAGAGCTGGGCCGAAACAGGGTTTGGTAGAGAAGGTGCTGGCCTATGCAAGGTGGGTGGTGGTCGCCTAGCGACCTACCTTCAAACCCTGTTCAGATTGCTCGGGCAGTTAGCTGCAGCTTCGCCCGGTGCGGTCCGTCTGCGCCTACCTCGCAAGCCATCCCATCGGCCTCGTAACGGGGCCTTCGAAGGCCAACTCTGCAGTCACTGGCGGATAACAGCGGTTAGGGGTTGTGTCTTAGTGTCTTCAGTAATTCCGAAAGCCTCATAGACATGGCAAGCTGTGCGAAGGCATTGGCGATATCGGCGTAAGTCGCTGCTTTTACGTTGCCGGCCTTAGCCTCCGTTTTGGCCTTCCTTGCGTACAAATCGGCTTCCTTCTCGTAATCGTCAGCGCTAGGACTCGACGGCAGGGTCATCGAGTGTGCCCCCTTGATCTCGCGTTCCGACGTGCTTGTAAGCCCCGCTGATCATACCGGCAATCGGTCTGATATATCGGCTTCCGCAGTATGTCAGACTTCTAGATTCCTAGGGACTCTATACTTTGCAGATGTCGTGTTGGATACCGACTCGCGCGTCCGGCGCGCCCGGCGTGCAGCGTATTCAGATCTGCACGTCGGCGAACACCATCTATTGGGGCACAACTGCCGTGACCGCGCGGTCCGCGGGTGGTGCGCTTTGGCTCAAAACCTATGCTGGCAAGGGCTTTAACTAGATGGGCTCCGGCCTGCAGTCGAAGTTCTCTCACTCCACGGGCTGCTGATCGACGATTTCTCCCGCTGACATGTAAATACAGCGCGCCTATCGCCGCAGGCAGCCAGCAGTCACGGAAAAGTCCATCATCATCGAGGAATGCTCATCATGACTGCTCACTCCACTCGCTTCGGCCTCAACTAGGAGTCAGGGCTCGGTCCGTTCGCGCGTCATCGACACGACAAAGACTTTGAAGGATCGACCTCGCGTCCAACATTCCGGATCTATGATGCCGCTGACCGGAACCATGATTTGGCGTCTGTCATGCTTCGCAGGGACACCTAGGGCGCTGCTTTCGGACAGGTAGAGCGAGGACAAAAGGTGAACGATCAACCACCAGATCACGGAGCGCCGACAACTTCGGAAGCAGGACAACAACATGCGGATGCGAAAGGTGAACGGATCGCGATCATTGGTGGCGGTATCGCAGGGTTGTTGTGCGCTTACGTGCTCACAAAGGACGGCCACATGGTGGACTTGTTCGAGTCCTCGGACGTCCTCGGCGGAAGGATTCGGTCGTTCAGATTCAACGACGCGTTGCTGAACGAGATCGAACGCACGGCCGACAAGAACCGCAAACCAGTTAAAGACAAGGCCATCCTCGAAAGGGCTCTGCGCCCCGACTTGCTCCCGTCAGATACGACGAAAAAGCTTGCTGAACAGCAAGAGTTAGTATACACCGTGAATCCTCAAAGGCCGTTGTTATTCGACCACAAACCGGAACCGGACTCAGGTGAAGAACGAGCCGAGCCGGACGAAAAAGACGCCGCCACCGGCGTGCAAAAATATCGCTTATACACCTTAGAAGATTACGACAAACGGTTGTGGGACCATCTCGAATTCAATGCCGAATTTGGTCCGATGCGAATCGAATTGGAAGTTCAAAGGATGCTGGACTTCCTTCTGAAGCATCTCGGCATTCAACCTTCAAATGCAGGACCGCCAGAGACCGTCGGAAAGGCTCACGACCTGGTTCACATGCAGAGTTTCCCCCCGTTCTCCTCGCCAACATCCGTCGGCGATCCCGTATACGACCTGAAGCCAGAGGAAGAAGGCAAAAACCCGCTCGAGCTTCTGAAACTCGGGGTGTGCCGCGCAGTCGTGGACCTGCACTTTGATTTCGACGAGCCTCCGCTGAATCACGAGGGCAGCCTCGAGCAGCAGAAAGTCAAAGACTTCAAGAAGACACGCAAAATACTCATCAACAAGCTGAACAATGCGGCGGCAACGCAGCGGCCGGCCGACCCGGTCTTCGAATCCTGGTTACAACACCATATGCACGAAGACGACTACTGGGCGATTCAACGATACGGCCAAATCCCTGTTCTCTACGGAGCCGAAACGTACATCAGGCTCCACACGATGGGATTCTGGAACCTGATGGCCGCCTATCTCAGCCACAACGCGCTCAGCAAGGTGCGGGAGCTAGGTACGTTCTACCATCTGATACCAGAGAATCCCAACGCGGCAGAATGGCTGACCTGGTGGATGCGCCAAATTTCCATTAGCAGCCACCTTCAGGGAGTTTTCGGCGGCATGCAGTCTGTCACCGAAAAACTGGTCAGCGCTATGGGAATCCCCGACCACACCCGCGGGACTGAGGAACTCAAAAACAGCAGCAATAATTTGACAATCTACCGTGGAACCACCGTTACCGCTCTTACGAAAAAAGACGGTCAAATCGGACTCGCGCTAACTCAGGGCGAAGAACACCCCCAAGCATTCAGCCGCGTCGTCCTGGCATTGCCCACTGTCCCCGCCGAGAAGCTCATCCAGAACTCAACCCTGTGGGGTCGCAACACGCCCGAGCAGGAGAACAAGAAAAGATTCGCCGATCTCCTGCACTCGGCGCTACCCTTCCAGCTACTGAAAGCGTTTTTTGTTGTCCGTGAACGCTGGTGGGAGGAAGAGGTACGCGCCAATCCGGGCGCCACCCGCTACCCGACGCGAGAAGCGTACTTCTGGAAATCCCGCATCAAAGAGAGCCGCCGGGGCCTCATCATGCTCTACACCGACCGACCGGCCGCCGCGTTCTGGGCCAACTACGTTCCCGGCCCAACCCAAGATGACATCGACGAACTATGCCGCGCGAAGCTGAAATCCGATAAAGCTACGCCAAAAGAAGTAGCTGATGCCGATACGGAAGCCGAAGCTGTTGCGATCCTTCGTGCCCGAATAAAAAGCCGCTTCGTCGAATACGTCAACGAAAACGAAGGCCAAAAGATCGCACCCGACGACATCATCTGGTGCGGCATCATGGACTGGGGCCGAGAACCCTACGGCGCCGCGTCCCATGCATGGCGACCGAACCGCGAATACTGGAACACCCTTGCCGAACTCGCGCACTGGCATGTAAGCGTCGCCGACGACAAGGTTGCCCACCTACACGTCTGCGGCGAGGCATACTCCGACTACCATGCCTTCATCGAAGGCGCGCTGCGTTCCGCGGTCCACGTGCTCGCCCAGATCCGGGGCAAGCAAGAACTACCCCTGTTCCAGAACACAGTAGGAGAGGCAAAAAACGAGAGGCTCCTCCGCATCATCAAGAATCTCAACGCGGATCTCGACGTCGAATCCATCCGAAAAGCAATTGACGAGGACAAAGAAGCGGCCAAAGACGAAGCAAAGGACAAATCGACGTCAGAATATGATAGGGAAGCGAAGAAAACCTTAGCCGACGACGAAAAGTACGTCAAAGATTTCCTTGATTGGTCTAACAAGCTCGACCAGATCGCCCGCGATAACCGCCAAGCCTAGGTAGCTTCCCCCACCGCCGTCCACGGTAGAAGATGAGCGCGAGCCATCCTGGCGGCCGGAGGACAATGCCGCTCATGGACGCTGACTGGCCGCCGGCTAGTACTCGCCTACCTCGGCTTCGACATCTTCTACCGCGTCGAGGGCAGCGGGCCTCCGCTGCTGCTGATCCACGGTTGTCCGTTCAATTCCACTGACTGGGCGCGGATCTCGCCCACGTTCACGCAACGGTTCACCGTCATCGCACCGGACATGATCGGCATGGGATTCTCCGAGAAACCGGTTGCCTACGAGTACATAGTCAACGACCACGCGGACATACGCGAAGCGCTGCAGGCGCATCTCAACATCCATAACGCTCACATCCTGGGCACGACATCAGTGATCTACGCCGAGGTGATACCCGAACCTGGTGTGGTGATGCTCGCCGACGACATCGGACACTGGCCGCAACCAGAAGCACCCGATGCAGCGTTGGCGTAATGGTCGGCAAACGCCGCGTCGGTGCGGCCCAACAGGCAAACCGACTGCTGTCGAATGTGACGAACCTCAGCGCCCAAAAGTGACGCACGCCATAGCTTAACCAGCGCCAATTAGGCAATCCTAACCATTCGTTTGTATGACTAATGGTGGGGGAGCGCTATGGCCAACCTGGACTTTGCCTACGACCTGACGCTCGACGAGGCGCGTCGGCGCAGCGCGGTGCTCGACGCGATCGGTGACGACTGGGACCCCGTCGCCGTGCTCGCCGAGGAGCAGCAGGCCTACGACATGCTGTATTCGAATTTGGACACCGAGCAGCAGCGGATCTACGACGACCTCGTCCGCGCCGGCGTCCTGCCCGAACGGACGGTTGATCGTGTTACCGATTGATCCGACCGCCGACCGGAGCCGCCGAGCCTGGCTGCCCTGCCCGCAATGCAATCACCGCGCCAAGTGTGGTGATTGCCGCAGCACCCGAAACTGCGACACGCACTGGCAGTACCTGTTGAGCAATCGCGGCACGCTGGTGCACTTGCAGTGCTCGGATTGCGGCCATCTCTGGTCGACCGACACCCGTCGCCGCACCGCCTGACGGCGGCGCCGCTATTGCGTGGCCACGAACGAGAAATTCCCCGTCGAAATCAGGTCCGGGTCGACGACGCAGCGAGTGCCGTCCACGTTTGCCGGCCCCGACACGACCTTGGCCGCCGCCGCGGCGCCGGCGGCATTGCGGGTGGGACCCCAGCCCCCGACCAAGCCATGACCGTTGTCCGAGAGGGCCACACAGCCGCCCCTGCCCTCGGCGAGGACGTGGCAGTCGGTCGCGCCGTGCTTCTCGGCGCAATGACTGATCGCGTACGCCTCGACGTCGGCGAGGCTGGCGTGGTTGCCGCCGACGGTGACGTCGACGGAGTGGGTGGAGTCCGACCCCGCGATCACGATGAAGCCGCCGGCCTGGGCTTGTGCCGGCGCGGCCAGTCCGACGGCACAAACAGCAAGGATCACCGCGGACGCAACAGGCTTGAACACACGCTTCCTTTCACATCGTGTTCCGGCAGAAGGGGTGCCGTACTGCTAACGGTGATGGGTCGACGCCGATCAGGTTGCGTACTTAACAAAGCCTTGACACGCGCGTAGCAAATCTTCACAGTTCCGAAACGCCGCCTGTGAGACGCGGCCACCCCGACACGTTCCGGCGGGAAGAAGCATGATTACCGTCATGGACGCTGAACTGAAACGCTGGCTGGACTCCGGCGAGTACTTCGACTACCTCGGCTTCGACATCTTCTACCGCGTCGAGGGCAGCGGGCCTCCGCTGCTGCTGATCCACGGTTACCCGTTCAATTCCTTTGACTGGGCGCCGATCTGGCCAAAACTGACGCAACGGTTCACGGTCATCGCGCCGGACATGATCGGGATGGGCTTCTCCGCCAAACCGGTGACCTACCAGTACTCGGTCATCGACCATGCCGACATGCACGAGGCGCTCCTAGCGCACCTCAACATCAGCAACGCGCACATCCTGGCCCACGACATCGGCGACTCGGTGGGCCAGGAACTGTTGGCACGGCACGAGTTTGGCCAGCAAAGCTATGGCGCACTGCGCATCGACTCGATCGCCTGGCTCAATGGCGGCATGTTCATCGAGTCGTACACACCCCGGGCGGCGCAGAAGTTGATGTCGGGCACCCCGCTGGGCGACCTGTTCAGCCCCGTGCAGGGCAGCCCGCTCGCACGACGGTTGCTCGAACCGACCCTGCGCGAGATGTTCGGCCCCAACACCAAGCCGACCCCGCACATGATGGCGGTGTTCAACCAGATCCTGGACTACAACGACGGCCGCCGCGTGCTGCACAAGGTCGGTCGGTTCATCAACGATCGCCTCACGTATCGCAACCGGTGGGTGCGCGCCATGCGCGAGACCGCGGTCCCGATGCGCCTGATCGACGGGCCCATCGACCCCAACTCCGGCGCCCACATGGCGCGCCGCTACGCCGAGGTGATACCCGAACCGAATGTGGTGATGCTTGCCGACGACATCGGACACTGGCCGCAACTCGAGGCGCCCGAAGCGGTGCTGAAGCACTTCCTAGCCCACATCGACCGCCTGGAAAGCTAGCCGTGATGCGGCGGTCGCTCGTCGCGCAGCCGTCCCTCGTCCGACGCCGCGCGCATCTGCTCCTCGTCGCCGAACCGCTCCAAATCCTCGGGCGTCACGCGCGGCTGCTTCGGCGCGGCCGGTGGTGGCTGACGGGGTTCGGCGGACACGTGCCGATTATTGCTCAAGGCTGAAAGGCCGCCAGGATCGTGCCGGAATCACGAATCTCCCAAATGCTGGCCTTCGTGATGCCGTCGAAGTTGATCTTGTTCAACGTCGCCCGCGAATACGTGAGGTCGATGGCGACCTGCGTCGACGTGTTGCCGTAGGGATCGGTCATCGGAAAGGTGCCCTGCACGTTCACCGCGGACGCGTCGGGATAAGTCGTTCGTGCGTACCTGAGGATGTCGATGGTGTCCATCCGGGCACCGTCTTTGATCATCTGTTCGCTGTAGTTGTCGCGAATCGCGAATCGGGCGTCGACCACGTCGCCGTTGGGGCCGGGCGCGGTGGTGAAGGTGACCCCGTCCGGCTTCTTGGGGCCTGGCGGCGTCGACGGTGGGGCCTCGGTCGATGACGGTGGGCTCGCGGCCGCCGAACTCGGCGGGGCCGAGTCACTCTTCGCGTCGAAAACCCAACTTCTGCCGACGAGGACGAGAAGCACCAGCGCCCCCAACGTCGCCAGGGCCAGCGCCGCCTTTCCCGGGACGCCCTTTTTCGGCGGCTCGGTGGCGAACGCCCACTCGGTGGTCCAGTCGGTGCCGTCGAAGTACCGCTGCAGCCCGTGGCCCACGCCGGCGGGGTCGGGGTACCAGCCCGGCGCCGACTTCGGCGGGGGCGGCGGCACCCTTTCAGATGGCATCCACCCATTTTCGCCGTGACGGTGACATCCCGGCCACCCGCCCGGGGCCGATCTCGTCAGTCCTCGTCGTCCGGCTCGGTGAGTTCCGGCGCGTTCTCACGCGTCGCCATCCCGCCCTCGCGCCCGTGATCCGCGGGACCCGGCCGGCCGCCCCTGGGCTCGTCGTCGTCGTTCTGCGAATGCTTTCCCACCGCAACCTCCTTCGACCGAAGGACTACCCATGCCCCGCGCCGCCGACGCGATGTGAACTCACGGCGACCCCGGCGTGACGGTTCGGCGTTCGACGCGTCGGTGTGCCAGGGAAACGCTATGACTCTAGGGGTGAGCAACCAGGTGAACCTGACCCCGCAGGAAAGCTCGTTGATCGGAGAGAGTCATCCCGAGGCGCTGACGCGCATGGACGAGAAGTCGCTGAAGGATTTGCAGAGCCGGCTTCGCCAAGCACGCGAGAAGAACTTCAGCCTGCTGCGCCGTCAAGGCGCGGCCCGGGTGGAGGCCGAGGGCGCCCGCGGTTCCGCCCAGCCGGCCAACGAGAAACGCGGTGAAAAGGTGGAGATCTTCGACCAGGCTCTGGCGCGGGTCAGCGAGCGCCTTGGTGCGATGGCGGACCAGCTGTAACGGTTTAATTTCGTGGTTTAGAAGTGCCGATCACTGGGCACACAGCGCCATGATTGCGCGTCAGCTCTCCCGTTTCCTTGCTTCCGCGGTGACCGCGGTGTCGGGCGTCAGCGCTTCGGTCCTCGCTTCCGCGCTCCCGCTGGCCTTGGCCGATGCGTGTCCGGACGTCCAAGTGGTGTTCGCCCGCGGCACCGATGACCCGCCGGGCCTCGGTCCGACCGGACAGGCATTCGTCGACTCGCTGCGCCCACGCGTCGGCGCAGGTTCGTTCGACGTGTATCCGGTCAATTACCCCGCCACCCACGACTGGACGAGCGCGGGCGAGGCGGGCGTCAGAGACGCGGGCGCGCACGTCGTTTCGTTCGCCCACGACTGCCCGAACAGCAAGATGGTGCTCGGCGGCTACTCCCAGGGCGCTGCCGTCATGGGCTTCGTCACCTCGCCGGCCGTGCCGGCCGGGATCGATCCGACGAGCGTGCCCAAACCGCTGGAGCCCGAGGTGGCCAACCACATCTCGTCGGTGGTGCTCTTCGCAACGCCAAGCGAAAAGGCGATGAACTTCTTCGGCGAGCCGCCGGTCGTCATCGGCCCGCTCTACCAGGCCAAGACCATCCAGGTATGCGCGCCGGGGGACCCCATCTGCTCCGACGGGATGAATTTCGTCGCGCACGACACCTACTCGACCAACGCGGCGATGATCGACCAGGGCGTGGCCTTCGCGGCCAGTCGCCTTGGTTCCGGCGCGGGACCGGGTGCGCCGACGACGGCCGTCGGGTTCTCCGGCGCGGCCAGTTAACCCTAAACAGCACAAGGCGTTTCGCCACCATGCCGATCTAGCGGCGGCCTCCGATCGGCGCGAGCATAATCGGGTGGTGGATTCGCACGCTGCAGAGCATTTTCGCCGGCTTCATCAAGAGGGGTGTTTTCTCATCCCGAACCCGTGGGACGCCGGTTCCGCAGTCGCCCTCGCCAACCTCGGCTTCCCGGCGCTGGCCACGACCAGCGCCGGCCTGTGCTTCGCCCGCGGTCTGCCGGACACGCCGACCGCGCTTTCCGTCGACGCCGCCCTGGACAACATCGCCGAAATCGTGGCCGCGGTCAGCGTCCCCGTCAACGCCGACTTCCAGGCCGGGTACGCCGCAGAAACCGACGAGCTCGCCCACAACGTCGCGCGCTGCGTGGCCACCGGCGTAGCGGGGCTCTCCATCGAAGACGGCACGGGCGCCGCCGACAAGCCGCTCTTCGAACTCGCCGAGGCCACCGATCGCGTCCGCGCCGCGCGTGCGGCGATCGACGACTCCGGGGCCGACGCCGTGCTGACCGGCCGCGCGGAATGCTTCCTCTACGGCCACCCCGATCCGCTCGCCGAGGCCATCCGGCGCCTGCGGGCTTATGCCGAGGCGGGGGCCGAGGTGCTCTTCGCGCCGGGGATTCGTACCAAAAAGGACATCGCGACCCTCGTCGACGCCGTACGGCCCTACCCCGTCAACGTCCTGATGTCGTCCGACACGGGATTGACGGTGACCGATCTCGCGCAGGCGGGCGTGCGGCGGATCAGCGTCGGCTCGGCGTTGAGTCGCGTCGCCTGGGGCGCGTTCCTGGCGGCCGCGCGAAAGCTGATCGAGGACGGGTCCTTCGCGGGACTGGCGGGCGCCACCGGATTCGACGAGCTGAACGCGCTTTTCACCGGACGGTCGAGCTAGGGCGCCTCCGCAGATCGGCGAGCGAGTTTCGCAACCCGCCGTCCAGCCGAATCTGCACCGCGGCCACCGCGAGCATCACCCCCGCGGTCACCAGGTGCACCACCGCGTCGGTGACGTTGTTGGGGAAGGTGAAGACGACGGCGACCTGATGCGAAAAGAACGCCCAAATGCCCGGCAGCGCACCGGCTATCGCGGCCAGCAGCAGGTACAGCACCGCCCACGACTTGCGCGTCGCGAACACCAGGCCCGGAGCGAATAGGGCGAGGCCCGCGACGGCGTGCCAGCCGTTGTAGTCCATGCCGAGCAGCTGGACGGTCGGCGCGGTGGGCCCGGTCGCGAAGCTGGGATTGATGACGAGGCCGATCACCGCCTGGACGACATGAAAAGCGCAGATGATCAGCAGCCCGATCTGGGCGAAACTCCACCTCACGTGGCACCCCCTTGTGCACGGCGGGATGGGTCGAATACTACGCGCCGTAGTAGGGCAAGTGCAACGAACGGCTACGTTTTGTCGCTCCGTTCCAGCCACTGGGTGATCGCGTCTTCGAGGGCGGTCGCGACGTCCAGACCGGCGCTGTCGGCCGCCTGTTCGAACCGCTCGACCAGTTCGGTGCGCACCGAGGCGCCCAGCTTGGTGCGCGGCGGTTTCGGCTTCGGCGGCAGGTCCACCGGCACGTGCCGCGCGACGGACGCGTCGATGATTTCGCGGAGCGCCGGCAATTCGCGAAGCAGCCTGTCGAGATCGTCGCGTTCGATGCGCAACAGCTCGGCCGGTCCGGTCGTCGTCACGGTCGCCGACCGCAGCCGCCCGCGGTGCAGCGCCGATTCGCCGATCACCTCACCCGGTCCCAGCACGGCGATGCGGTCCCGCCCGGCGTACACGCCCACCTCGCCGCTGAGCAGGATGTAGGCGGAGTCCGACGGCGTCTGCTCGTGGATCAGCGGCAACGGCGCCGACGTCGCGGTGCGATGAGCCGCCCGAGCGAGACGCAGCAGATCGGCGTCCGAGAAGTTGGCGAAGGTGGCGTACTCGCGTAGCCGACGTGCGTCTTGTTCGTATTGCTTCTCGTCGGCCTTCATAGCGGTCTCCTGACGTGCGATGTGACGCTACATCGAGGAGCGTAACGCGGATTTGCGTTTACAAAAGGCCAAAGTCAGTTCCTGCCGGGAAGCTTCATCACCGTCCGCACGATCGGCAGCAGCGACTTCTGCCACAGGGTCGTCGGAATGCCAAGGGGCGGATCGAGATTGAACACGCGGGCGGTCGCGATCGTCTGCGATTCGGTGTACTTGAGCAGCCCCTCGGGACCGTGCCGGCGACCGACGCCGGACTGGCCCATCCCGCCCATGGGTGCGCTCAGGCTGCCCCAGGCAAACGCGTACCCCTCGTTGACGTTCACCGTCCCCGAACGCAGCCGGGCGGCGATCTGCTCGCCCTCCGCCGACGAACCGGCCCACACGCTGGCGTTCAGCCCGTACTCGGTGTCGTTGGCCTTCTCGACGGCCTCGTCAACGTCGGCGACGGGGTAGATGGAGACCAGCGGGCCGAACGTCTCGTTCGCGGCGCATTCCATCTCCGGCGTGACGTCGGCCAGCACCGTCGGCTCGTAGAACAGCGGCCCGATGTCGGGCCGCGCCTTGCCGCCGGCAAGCACCTTGGCGCCCTTGGCTTTCGCGTCGTCCACGTGGTCGGTCACCGTGTCCAGCTGGCCCGCGGAGATCAGGCTGCCCATGTCGACCGAGAAGTCATATCCGGTGCCCAGCTTCATGTTTCGCACGGCGTCGCCGAACTTGCGGGTGAACTCGTCGGCGATGTCCTTCTCGACGTAGATCCGCTCGATGGAGATGCACAGCTGGCCGGCGTTCGAGAAACACGCGCGGGTGGCCGCCTTGGCGGCCTTGTCGAGGTTGGCCCCGCGCGTGACGATCATCGCGTTCTTGCCGCCGAGCTCGGCCGAAAACCCGATCAGCCGGCGGCCGCAGTGCTCCGCGAGCTGCCGGCCGGTCGCGGTCGAGCCGGTGAACATCAGGTAGTCGCAGTTGTCGATGATCGCGGTGCCGACGATCGATCCCGGCCCGGGGACGATCGCGTACAGGGCGCGGGGCAGGCCGGCCCGGTACAACAACTCGGCGCACGCCAGCGCGCAATACGGGGTCTGGCTGTCCGGCTTGAGCACCACCGCATTCCCGGCCAGCAGCGCCGGCACCGAGTCGGACGCCGTCAGCGTCATCGGGTAGTTCCACGGCGAGATCACCCCGACCACGCCCTTGGGCTGGTATCCCACGGTCGTCTTGCCGATCCCCGGCAGCAGCGACTGCACGGTCCGCGGCTTGAGCAGGTCCTCGGCGACGCGCACGTAGTAGTTCGCGTTCGCCATCAGGTCGACGATCTCCTCCTGCGCCGCCCATCGGGCCTTGCCGGCCTCGGCCTGCAGCAGATCCATCAGGAAGTCGCGGTTTTCGACGACCAGGTCGCGATAGCGGGCGATGACCTCGACGCGCTCGGCGACCGGGCGGTTCGCCCAGTCGACCTGGGCCGCGCGCGCCTCGGCGAAGGCGGCTTCGACGTCCTCGGCCGTGCCGATGGGGATCGTGGTCAGTGGCTTGCCGGTGAAGACCTCGTCGATGGTCTTGGTCTGACGTGCGCTGACGTCTTTGATCGCGGCGAGGTCGCGCAGGCGGTTGAAGACCTCGGCTGACGGTGCAGGCATGTCTCGTCCTCTCGCAGAAGCAGGTGTTCTTCAACACCAGCCTATGGGCTGCGCAAGGTCGGGCGGCGGCCGCGGTTTTTGGCTACGGCGTACAACGATCACATCCGCCCGTAGGCGACCGCCGTGATGAGAAGAACGATCGCCAGAAGAAGGAACATCACCGCCACCGGGTCGATGAGCGCGAACAGCATGGCGTCAGTTGGTGCGCGCCAGGTAGACGCCGTACGGCACCGCGCTCAGCAGGGTGACCGCGAAGGCCGCGCCACTGGGCAGTGGGTAGGTGCGGCGCTCACCCGGACGCGCGCCGGCGATGGCCGAACCCAGCGGGGAATTGATCGAATACACCTCCAGATCGCCGTGCTCGGCGCCGCGCGCGCCCAGGACGAAGGTCTCGGTGTCGCCGGTGTCGTCGTAGCGGACGGTCAACACCATGCCGGGTTCGGCGACCCCGTCGTCGGGCGGGTCCTCGCCGACGACGGCGTTGACCAACAGGTCCTGAATCCGCTGCATTCGCAGTCGCCGTGCGCGCTGGACGGCGACGAAGTTGTCATCGGCGGCATCGCCGGCCGCGTTGCCGTCGCACAACTCCCGCAGGGCGGCCAGCTCGCGCCGCAGCCGTCCGTAGGCCTGCGGTGAAAGCCAGGTGGGTTGCACACTGGTCATGTCCGGGTTCCTTTCCTCAAGCGGCTGTGGCAGTCGATGTTCGTCGAGAACCATTGCGGCCCAACATGTTTGGCGACGGTGGCCGGTAGGGCACGGCCTTGAGCAACGTCACGAGCCGGCCGGCGTCGTGGGGGATCGCATAGATGCGTTGTTCGCCGGGGCGGGCACCGGCGATGCAGCGGCCCAGGGGCGATGTCATCGAGTAGACCTTGATGTCGGCGTCTTCGGCGCCCCGCCTGCCGAGCAGCAGGGTTTCCGTTTCACCGCTGGCGTCGTCGCGGATGGTCAACACCATGCCCGGCCCCGCGATCCTCTCGGCCGCGGGGTCGTCGCGGACGGCCGCCGACTTGAGCAGATCCTCGATCTCGCGGATGCGTCGTTGCCGAGCCGCCGGGCGGGCGCCGCGGCTGGCGCCGTAATCCATGGCGTCGTCGGGAACTTCGATGCTGCGCAGCGAGCGCAGCGCGCCCAGTTCGTCCTGCAGGCGTCGCCGGTGCTGTGGTGTTATGTACACGGGTGCGAAGTTGGTCATCGCGTTATTTCCTTTCCTAAGTAGGGGTGTCGTCAGGGGCGGGCCGACGGGTGGCTGCCGTCCCTGACGACGCGGAGCCCTGTTGAGGGGCAAGGCCTCTTGGGATACGTTGTCCGCCAGGGAAATTCATCGGGTTCCCGAGCTACCAATTTCCATAGTGCCTACTCCGGCGTCGGGCCGCTTGCCCGAACAGGACAAGGGAAAGGTTGGTGATTGTGCCGAGCCGACAACGCCACTTCGCCGGTGCCCGAGCGGCCGCTAATTCACGGTTGCCCGACGAGGCCGTTGAAGTCGTGTTGCCATTTGGCGTGCCGGGCTCGATCGAGGGCGTGGCGGGCGGCGCCGAACGCAGCGGCCGCCGACAGGCTGACGGCACCCCAGATCGCCAGGGTGATCGTGACCGCCTCGGCGCGGGGAGACATCATCGGTCGGCTCACCGGCGAACCCCGGCCGTCGACCCAGAGCTCGAACTCATCGCCGACCCTGGCCCCGAGCGGTGCGGCGACGTCACCGGTGCGTGGGGCACCGGCGAAATCCCATTGGGCGGGCACCGTGACCGTCGGGCTGTCCAGGTTGGTACGGGGATGGCTATCCCCGACGACCGTCGCGATCACCGGGCGGCGAGTCTGGACCTGCTCGGCGTAGACGCGGCTTCGCGACTCATGAACCGCGGTGCCGACGGCAGCGGCGATCGGCACGGTAAGCAGCGACACCGCGACGGCCAGCACCAAGAGCAGCGCCTCCAGCCGGTCGCTTGCCCGGATCAGCGGGTTCCGGCTGAACAGCCGCGCCACCAGCCGTCGCGGCAGCGGCAGGGTGAACGTCTCCAGCGCGGTGCGGTCGTGGGTCGGGCGGGTCATCGGATGTCCTATCGAGGGATCGGCACCGGCCATGATCTGGCCACCTCAATCGTCGCGTGGGTGCGTGCCGCAAAGCTTGCCGAAGCCCGACAATGGCGCCGTGGCGCATTGTCGGATCTCGACAGCGTTCAGCCGATGTCGGTGGCCGCGAGTTCGATCATCATGGCCAGCCGCTTCCGGGCGTCATCCAATGGGAGGTTGGTGATTTCGGCCATCTTGCGCAACCGGTAGCGCACGGTGTTCTCGTGTACGCCGAGCCGCGCACCGGCTTCGGCCGGGTCGCCCTGGGCCTCCAGCCACGCCCGGAGCGTGGCGAGATAGTCGGTTCCGTGGGCGCTGTCGTGGCGGCCCAGCTCGACCACCGGTCCACGGGTCGGGGACCGGCCGGCCCGCGCCGCGGTGCGCAACCGCTGCAGCAGGATGTCGTCCCACGACTCGTCGTAGGCGGGAGGGGCGGAGCCTGGCGACGCCTCATGCAACGCCAGGCATTCGTCGGCCTCCTGGCGGGCGGCGGTCAGATCGGCCACCTCGGCAGTGCCGCTGATGCCGGCCAACACGCTCACCTGCTCGGGCAGCGCCGCCTTCAGACCGGTCACCCAACGCCGCGCCGTCGCGGCGTCCTCGCCGGGAAGCACCGTGTAGATGGTGTTGCCCGCCAAGGCGCTCCGACCCGGCCGCGACCAGCCGAAACCCGTGGTGGCACGCTCGAACGCCAACAGCAGGGCGGCGTCGCGTTCGGCTCCGACGGAGGCCTGCAGCGCGATCACTCGCAAGCCGCTCTGCGGCAGGCCGAGCTTGCTTGCGGCCGTGGCGGAATCGGCGCTGCCGTCCAGTAGCCGGATCACCAGCTCGGATTCCACCTGACGTTCGAGGTCGGCGCTGGCCTGGGACCGCAGCAGGTGCAGGGCGACGGTGTGGGCTCCCTCGGCCAAGGCGCCGCGCGCCGACTCGTCCAGCGGCTCCGAGCACCCCACCCACACCGAACCCATCAGTTCTCGGCCGGAGCGCACCGCCACGACCATCCGCCCGGTCACGCCGTGTTCCGCATCGCCCTCGACGAAGAGCGGCTCGTCCGAGCTCGCCAGATGCGCGAAGACGCCACCGGCTTCGAAGAATGCGCGCAGCCGGTCCGGAGTCTGCCGGTCCAGGATGGTCTCGACCCGCGCCGGGTCGGCGTGTTGCTGCAGCCGTGAATACGCGAGCACACGCAGCAGCCGATCTTGGATGACGACGGCGCTGCCGATCGCGTCCGCCAAGCTGTCGGCCAGCGCGAACAGGTCCGTCGGGCCACGACCGGCCGCCGTCTCACGGCCCTCGAGCACCAGCCCGTAGATGACCCCGGCGATCTCGCTCCACGACAGCGTCTCGTCGACCAGCATCACCGCGCCGACCCCGGCGTCCGCGTCGAACGTCATCGGCTCGGCGTGATCGCGCGTCAGCAGCACGACCGCGTGAGCCGACGCCGCCCAGCGGATGCCGTCGCCGAGCGAGTCGGCGCCGATCGCCAGCAGAACGTCACCGACGACCACCCGATCGCCCTCGTGAATGGCCACGCTGCGCAGCTCGGTCGACCTGGGCGCCGAAGACCAGACCAAGCGCACCCCGTAACCACCCAGCACGTTGACCAAGCGGTCCAAAGTGATCACGAGCGCTCCCAACGCGGCCGGCAAGACGCAGATGCATTTGTATCGTCCCGCGTTCACGAGCGGCAGGCGATTGCCGAATGCTCAAAGAATGTGCATGCCCTGGGCCAGCTGCGAGACCCCGACCAGCGTGAAGACGGTGACCAGGATCTGCCGGTGATAAGCGCGCACCCAGTCGTGCAGTTGCCGCAGCAGGGCCTGGGTTCGCACCGGCGCGGCCAGGTACCCCACCAGGATCACCTCGACGACGGAATACATCAGCAGCACGAACGCTATGGAGGCGCTGACCTGCGTCGCGATCGCGGCCCTGGACGCCACGATGATCGCGAGGATGAACAGCACCCCGTCGACCGGCACCGACGCCAGCCCGATCACCCACGCGATCCACAGCGATCCCTTGTCCCAGGCGCGGTGGGCCCGGTGCAGCAGGCGCCGGATCCCCGAACCGTCCTCGGCCGAGACGTCCCCTGCCCGGCTCAGGAATCGCGGCATTGCTGGCGGCGTGTTCGAGGAGTCGTCACCCGACGTCCGCGCCTCCGCACGCTGACGCGTCGAGTACCGCACGGCCATCAGCGCGGCGATCGCGAGCCCGAGCACGCCGAGGCCGATCTGGATGTGCGGAAGGGTGGAGCTCGTGGCCTTGGCTGCGCCGTGTCCGGACGAGCCCAGGATCGACGTGAAGTTGAGCAGGATCAGCGGCGCGAACAGCTCGGGCAGGCACACCGTGAGGCCGCCGACCCAGTAGGCGAGCAGGTTCGGACCCGGCCGCGGTCGGGAGATCATCAGGAGAGCCAGACCGAGACGCACCGGATTCAGCGCCGCCAGAACTCCTAAGCCCAGCACCGACCCCCACATTGCCGCAGCTTTACCCGCGCCCCGCGCGGACTAAACAGGCGTCTGGGCGGCCGGGTGCGGCGGCGCCGGCGAATCCCGCTTCGAGGCAACACTTCTCGCACCCGTGAACTCTTCGCCAACCCGGTGTGAACGGCGCCGCTCGTAGGTCGTGAAGAAGGTCACAACAACGCGTTACCTTGCGCGGAGACGACGTAGCCGGCGCCGGGATCCACGGGTCCGTCGGGGCCCGAGGCGCGGGGTGGCTTTCGTCCGTCGCCCGACCCCGGTCGCTGCGGCAGCAACGCCCGCCGGGCCCGGCTCAGCCACCGAGCCGATCCCGCTGCGGCAACGGGATTTCGGCCGCGCATCGTGGGAAAAGACGCAGCCGCAAATCCCGCGCCGCGACTCCAGCAACGGATCCCATCGCCGTGTCGGCAAACGACCACCGGCCCGATCGGCGATTCTGAACCCCTTCGCGCGAATCTCTTATGTACGAACGAGATTCACAGGTTTGGCGCTCGATACCGCGGGGTACCCGGCGAGCCGTGGAGCGCGATGATCACATCACGACGGAGATCTCCGCGGGTCGACATTCTGGTCGAAACTAACGGCCAATCTTGATGCGCTGCATGCGGTTTCGTGCCGCGCGCCATTCGCATCTTCGGTGTAGGAGGTTGTCCGGTGCGGCTTTCGACGATGACCGCGACAAATTTTTCGCGTCGGTCAATAATGACGAGCGGCACAGCCTCCACCCAGCATCAGCCAATATCCTGCCGGGTGGACCCCGGCGCCGTGGCCCGCTCGGCGTGTCTCGCCTACATCGAACAGAACTGGCCGGATATTCGTCCTAAGAGCATGCGCAAGGCGCTGCCCGCTCCTAGTTTGTGATGTATAGACCGCCTAGGTATGAAGGACCGGGTAAGGCTTTGGGGGGAAATTGGTGGAACTTGGTGACCGCGCACTTCCGCTGACGCGGGCGCAGCTGGACATCTGGCTGGCGCAGCAGACGGGTCACTTCGATGTCGCGTGGCAGCTTGGCGTGCTGGTGCGGATCGAGGGCGCGATCGACCGGACCCTGCTCGAGCAGGCGATGCGCCACGTGGTGGGGGAGGCCGAAAGCCTGCGGGCCTCCTTCTTCGAGGTAGACGGCGAGGTCTTCCAGAGGGCCGTTGAAAACCCGGATGTCGATCTGGACTTCTACGACCTGACCGGATCCCCGGATCCCGAGCGCGACGCCCGCGAGATGGCCTCGTCCATCCAGCGCACCCCCATGTCGCTCGCCGGCCCGATGATCACCTTCCACCTGTTCAAGACCGGGCCCGCCGAGTACTACTGGTTCAGCCGCTGCCATCACATAGCGATGGACGGCTTGGGCATCGCCTTGATCGGCCGCCGGATCGCGGCCGTCTACTCCGCCCTTGCCTCCGGGTCGCCTATTTCTCCCGCCTTCTTCGGCTCGTTGCGCGACCTGGTCAGCAGCGAGTTGGAGTACGCGGCGTCCGCGGATTACGTTGGCGATCAGGAGTATTGGGCCGAGCATCTTCCTTTGGCCAGCGAATCGGACTATCGGCTGACCGACGCCCCCAGTGGGCGCGATCCCTACGCCCCCTCGGTGCCGGTCCAATTGGACTCGTCGGTCGTCGATGTCATCAAGCGGTTGTCCAAGGCGTTGGGCATCCGCCGATCGTCGGTCCTCACCGCCGCCTGCGCGCTCCTGGTGCGCGCCTTGCGCGCCGACAACTCGGACGAAGTGGTGCTCGACTTCCCGGTGAGCCGCCGGATGGACCCGGCGTCCAAGACGCATCCCGGCATGCTCGCCGGGGTGGTGCCCCTGGTCCTGAACGCACCGCCGACGGCCACGGTCGCCGACTTTCTTCGGCAGGTCGACACCCGGTCGCGAGAGGCGATGCGGCACCAGCGGTTCCCCGTGCACATGCTCGGTGGCGACGGCGGCTTCCGCGGCGCACCCCAGACGTCCAATCGGGTGGTGGTCAACTTCGTTCCCGCCCGGATGACCCTGAGCCTCGGCGGCGTCCCGGCGACTGCGACCTACACCACCTTCGGCCCGATTGGCCACTTCGGGCTGTTCTTCCTCGGATTCGGCGACCAGCAACTCCTCAGCACAGTCGGTGTCGGACAACCATTTTCGAACTTCGACGCCACGGACCTGGTGGCGCGGCTGCAGCGGTTGTTGATCGCGATGGCGGACGACCCGGCGCGGGTGTTGTCGTCGGTCGATGTGGTCGGTGACGTTGAGCGTGCCGGTTTGGGTGCGTGCGGTAATTGGGGGGTCTTGGCGGCGCCGGTGGGGGCGGGGGTGTCGGTTCCCGCGGTGTTTGCCGCACGGGTGGCGGCGGCGCCGGGTGCGGTGGCGGTGTCGGGTGCGGGTGTGTCGGTTACCTATGGCGAGCTGGATGCGGTCTCGACGCGGTTGGCGCGGTTTTTGGTGGCGCGGGGTGTGGGTCCGCGGTCCACGGTGGGGGTGCTGTTGTCGCGGTCCGTGGAGGCGGTCGCGGCGATGTTGGCGGTGTTGAAGGCCGGGGCGGCGTATGTGCCGATGGATCCGGGGTCCCCGGATGCGCGGATCGGGTTCATGCTCGCTGATGCGCGACCGGTGGCGGTGTTGACGACGGCGCAGTGGGCTGGGCGGCTCGCCCACCACGGGGTGGCCGTGATCGACGTGGATGATCCCGACGTTGATGGCGCGCCGGAGATGGTTTTGCCGGAGCCGGATGCCGATGGTGTGGCGTATGTGATCTACACGTCGGGGACTACGGGTGTGCCCAAAGGTGTCGGGGTGAGCCATCGCAACGTGACGGCGTTGATCGGCTCGTTGGATGCGGGGTTGCCGGCGCCGGGGGTGTGGTCGCACGCGCATTCGTTGGCCTTCGATGTTTCGGTGTGGGAGATTTTCGCCCCGTTGTTGCGTGGGGGCCGAGTGGTCATCGTGGAGGAGGACACCGCGCGCGCCCCCGAGGAGCTGCGCGAGGTCCTGGCCGCTGAGGGCGTGACGGTGTTGACGCAGACGCCGTCGGCGGTGGCGATGCTGGATCCGGCCGGCCTGGACGGGGTGGCGCTGGTGTTGGCCGGGGAGGCCTGCCCACCGGAGGTGGTGGATCGCTGGGCGCCGGGTCGGGTGGTGGTCAATGCCTATGGGCCGACCGAGACCACGATGTGTGTGGCGATCAGCGCCCCGTTGACGGCGGGGTCGGGGGTGCCGCCGATTGGGCTGCCGGTGACCGGGGCGGCGCTGTTTGTGCTGGATGGCTGGTTGCGTCCGGTGCCGGCGGGGGTGGTCGGTGAACTCTATGTGGCCGGTTCCGGGGTCGGCGTCGGCTATCTGGGCCGGGCGGGGTTGACCGGGGCGCGGTTTGTGGCGTGTCCGTTCGGCGGGGTCGGCGCGCGGATGT